>JASHQP010000272.1 GCA_030039095.1 Streptosporangiaceae bacterium | reverse complement strand
CCCCGCTCACCAGCATCGGCGTCCGGATGCCGCGGCCGGGAACCGGGGCCATCATCGCCACGTCGGCGAACCTGGTCCCCCGCTGCCGGGCGCCGGCCGCGAGCCGCTGCTTGAGCTCGGCCGACGAGGTGTTGAGGTCCGCGTAGAGGACACCCGGTGACAGCCCGGGTCCTGCGGCGGCAAACGCGGCCTCGGCCTCGTGCGCCGTGGTGAGGCTGAGCACGAGATCCGCCCCGGCACACGCCTCGGCGTCGCTGCCGGTCGCGACGACCCCCTCGGGCGCGGCGACCGCGGGGTCGTAGCCACGCACGGCCACCCCGGCCGCGACCAGGTCGCGGCTGATCGCCGAGCCAGCCTCGCCGAGCCCGAGCACGGCGACCACCCTGATCCCGGCACGTTCCTCGCTCACGGCGCTCCTTTCCTGCATGCCCGTCACCCGAAGACTGCCACCCGGCAACGGGCGAAGCCAATCGGGGCCCGTGGCGCTGACCCGGGTCACGGACGGCAGCGTGTCTCACAGATCTTCGCGGGTATGTCCGGTCACCGAGTCGGGCTCCGACGTCTAGGAGGATGGCGCCAGAAGGGCGCCACGGGCGGAAAGGACTCTGCGGTGAAGTACATGATCTTGACGTTCGCCTCACAGCAGAACTACCAGGAGATGGTCGGGCAGCCCTCGGCGCGGCCGGCGTGGACCCGGGAGGACTGGGCGGCGCTGGCCGAGTTCATGCAGGCGTTCAACCAGGAACTGCTGGACTCGGGCGAACTGGTCGAGACCCGGGGGCTGAGCGCTCCGGTGCACGCTCGGCGCGTCCGGATGAAGGAGGGGACCCCGGTCGTCACCGACGGGCCGTACGCCGAGGCCGAGGAGGTGCTCGCCGGCTACTGGGTCGTGGAGTGTGAGAGTTTCGACCGGGCCACCGAGATCGCCTCTCGGCTCGCCATCTGCCCGGGCCCCGACCACATCCGGGCGCGGGCCTATGCGGATGTAAGGCCGATCGACGAGCACCAGCCTGACTTCGAAGGCTGAGCGCGAAGGGGAGGGCTGGCATTGCCCGCTTCCGGGGTCGGGGACCTGCTGCGCCCGCTGGCGCCGCAGGTCCTCGGCGCGCTCGTGCGGCGTTACGGCCACTTCGACCTGGCCGAGGACGCCACACAAGAGGCGCTCCTGGCGGCCTCGATGCAGTGGCCGCGAGACGGGCTGCCCGCCAGCCCCAAGGCATGGCTGATCTCGGTCGCCTCGCGCCGGCTCACCGACATGCTGCGCTCCGAGCAGGCCCGCCGCCGCCGGGAAGACGCCGTCGCCGAGTGGGCGCTGGCCGAGCGTGGCGCGGCCCAGGCGGACGAGCGCCGTCCGGGCGAGGCGGACGACACGCTCATCCTGCTGTTCATGTGCTGCCACCCGGCGCTGTCGACGGCGTCGCAGGTCGCCCTCACGCTGCGGGCGGTCGGAGGGCTCAGCGCAGCGCAGATCGCACGCGCTCTGCTCGGGTCGGAGCAGACCGTCACCCGCAGAATCACCCGGGCGAAACAGTCGATCAAAGACAGCGGCATCCCCTTCGCCCTGCCGGCCCCCGACGACCTGGAAGGCCGGCTGCAAGCAGTCCTCCGCGTCCTGTACCTGATCTTCAACGAGGGCTACGCGGCCACGGCAGGAACGGCCCTGATGCGAGTCGACATGGCCGACGAGGCGATCCGGCTCGCCCGGGGCCTGCACGCCGGGCTGCCCGATGATGCCGAGGTAAGCGGGCTGCTGGCCCTGATGCTTCTCGTGCACGCCCGGCACCAGGCCCGCACCTCCGCCGACGGGTCGCTCATCCCCATGGCGCAGCAGGACCGCGGCCGATGGGACCGGGACCTCATCGCCGAGGGGACCGCGCTGCTCACCGCCGCCCTCCCGCGCGGGCCGACCGGGCCGTACCAGCTCCAGGCGGCGATCGCCGCCGTCCATGACGAGGCGGCCGACGCCGAGGCAACGGACTGGCCCCAGATCGCCGCGCTCTACGGCGTGCTTCTCCGCCTTGACGACAGCCCGGTCGTCGCGCTCAACCACGCCGTCGCCGTCGGCATGGTCGCCGGGCCCCGAGCGGGCCTCGAACGGATCCGGCGTCTCGAGGCCGACTCCCGGATCAACGCGGATCGCCGCTTCCACGCGGTCCGCGCTCACCTGCTCGAGATGGCCGGCGACGATGCCGCGGCGCTCGAGGCCTACCGGGCCGCAGTGCGGGCAGCGACCAACCTCCAGCAGCAGCGCTACCTCAGCGAGCAGATCGGCCGCCTGGCCCAGACCCAGGGAGAGATCGCGGAGCACTGACCACACCGGACCGGGTGGACTGGGCGGGTGGACGTGCTGGCCGTCGTCAAGCTTGGCGAGCCGCCTGTGGTGCGCCTTCCTCCCTGGTCGTGCGGGCTCCTTCGGCACCGCTCACCCAGGTGTCACCGCCGCGATCCTGTTCTCGACATCTCGCTCGCACCGTCTGCCTGGAGCCGAGAGCTGGACCCTGCCTGGAGCCGGGAGCTGGACCCCGGAATGAACCCGGAGGCTCCTGCGCGCAATAAAGGGCGAGTGAACGATTCCGGAGCGTTGCCCTGGGCCAACTCCCCTAACCACCCGGACCCTCCCGTCAGGGCCACTCCTCCCCCGCCTTCCCGCCTTCGCCGGGCGGCCCACGCTTGGCCACCGGGCGCAGGAGTGGTCGGGAAGTGCCGCCGGGAATGTTGGCACAGCGGCGGGGGTTCTGGTATACATAAGTTCTGTGAGCCCGCCATAGCGGGACGCGGCCTTTCTGTCGGCCGCTCGACATTTCCGTCGGCCATCAAACTCGTCGCCTGAACACACGCCAGCATCCCAGGCTAGCCGCCTGGGGCTCCGCAGCATGTGCTGCCGGAGCACGCCTCTACCAGGGCCATCTGAGCCGGGCGCTACTGGAGCATTTATTCGGCAGAAAATCATGCCACCGCGCGGGGTGCGTTTCAGTGCGCCGCCACAAGCTCATTCTGACGTGCCCAGATTCAGGCCCACCATTCCCCGAAAGGAAATCATTTATGACCACCGTTACTCACGATCAGCCGGTGTCGGCCGCAAAGGAGCAGCCGGTGTCGGCCGCAAAGCAGCCCGTGTCGGCGGCTCCGCCGGCAGCCCGCGACGATAGCGCGCTCCTGCCGGTGTCGGGGATCCTCGACACCGCAGACGGCCGCGCGTTCGTCCGCACGTCCGGCTACCGGATGGGCCGCGACGACGTCTACGTCCCCGCCGGCCAGATCCGTCAGTACGGCCTGCGCCGTGGCGACCACATCACGGGGGCCGCCCGCCCGGCGGGCCAGGGCGGCGATGACCGGGCCAGCCGCCGGTCCAGAACGGCCTCCGCAGCGAAGCACCCGGCGCTGGCCCGGATCGACGCGATCAACGGGCTGGAGCCGGAGCGGTCGAAGACGCGCCCCGAGTTCGACGAACTGACCCCCCTCTACCCGCAGGAGCGCCTCCGCCTGGAGTCCGGTTCCCCTTCGCCCGTGGCACGGATCATCGACCTGGCCAGCCCGATCGGCAAGGGCCAGCGCGGCTTGATCGTGTCCGCGCCGAAGGTCGGCAAGACCATCGTGCTGAAGGCGATCGCCGAGGCCGTGGCCGCGGGCAACCCCGAGGTCCACCTGATGGTCGTGCTCGTCGGCGAGCGCCCGGAGGAGGTCACCGACCTGCGGCGGACCGTCGACGGTGAAGTGATCTTCTCCACCTTCGACCAGTCCGCCAGCGACCACATCATGGTCGCCGAACTCGCCATCGAGCGAGCCAAGCGCCTCGTCGAGCTGGGCAAGGACGTCGTCGTGCTGCTCGACTCCATCACCAGGCTGGGCCGCGCGTACAACCTCGCCGCGCCCGCCAGCAGCCGGATCCTGGCTGGCGGGGTGGCAACCTCCGCCCTCCAGCCGCCCCGGCAGTTCCTGGGCGCGGCGCGGAACATCGAGGAGGGCGGCTCACTGACGATCCTGTGCTCGGCCCTGATCGACACCGGTTCCCGGATGGACGACGTGTTCTTCGAGGAGTTCAAGGGGACCGGCAACATGGAGTTGCGACTGCGCCGGGAGCTCGCCGAGAAGCGCTTGTACCCCGCGGTCGACGTCACGTCGTCCGGGACCCGCAGGGACGACCTGCTGATGCCGCCGCAGGAGCATGCCGCTGTCGACAGCCTGCGCCGCGCGCTGGCCGGGCTGGATCCGCAGCAGGCCCTCGAGCTGCTCCTGGACAAGACCCGCGACACCGCCTCGAACGCCGAGTTCCTGCGCCAGGTCCAGCGCAGCACCCCGAACGCCCGGCTGGCGGCCTCCGCTTAGGTGACGGGGCGGACGCCCGCGGCGTGCCGCCGCGCCAGCTCGCGGTACACCTCGGGGTTGGTCTCGACCCACTCCTTCGCTCCCCCGGAGATCTCGCCGACGACCCGGGCCGGTACGCCGACGGCGAGCATGCCCTCGGGGATCACCATCCCCGGCGGGACCGTGCAGCCGGCCGCAACCAGAGCGTGGCGGCCCACGACCGCCTGGTCCAGGACGATCGCGCCGTTGCCGATGAGCGCCTCCTCGTGCACGACACAGCCATGGACCACGCACAGGTGGCCAACCGTGGCGCCCTCACCGATCTCGGTGACCGGGTCGCTGCCCCCGTGCAGGACCGAGCCGTCCTGGACGTTGGCGCCCCGCCGAACGACGATCGGCCCGAAGTCGGCGCGCAGCACCGCGCCGTACCAGATCGATGCGTCGGCCTCCACCAGCACGTCTCCGACCAGAGTCGCGGTCGGCGCGATCCATGCCTCGGGGCTGACCTTCGGCTCACGGCCTTCAAATGCGAACAGCGGCATCCGCCCATGATGCCTTAGCACCCGCCGACGGCCGCAGGGGCCGGCTCACGGCCAGCCGCGGCTTCCGTCCTGGGCCCGCGGCGCCCGGCCGGCTCGCCAGCGCGAGAGGCCGCCCCAAAAATCCCCTAGTGTGATCCAACTCATATGTGTGATTAGCGTGGTTCCTGCCTTGACGTGCCCGTTTGTGGTGCAGGTTAGGGACTCAGCAGCACCCCAGCGTGCGCCACGGTCACCAGCCCTCGGTGATCCCGTCGCCCTGAACCGCGCAGCGTCCGCACGCCGCTGGCCTCGCTAGGCCCGGTCAGCACTCTGGGTGACAGCCGAGCGCAACGCAGCGCGCGATCGAAGGCACCCCCGTGTCCCAGCCAGCCGCCAGGCATCAGCGGCCGCCGCACCGGCCGCCTGCCCACCACGCCCCGTACGGCGAAGGCGCCTACGACCACGGCCCTTACCAGATGGCCGCCGACGGAGCCCCGTACGGCGACGGCGGTTACGAGGAAGCGCCGTACGAGCTGGCCTCCTTCGGGCAGGCCTTCTACGGCCAGCCCCGGTACCGCCAAGCGCAGGACGGCCACGACCCGTACGGCCAGGACCCGTACAGCCACCACCCGTACAGCCACCACCCGTACGAGCAGGACCCGTACAGCCACGACCCGTACGAGCAGGACCCGTACAGCCACGACCCGTACCAGCAGGACCCGTACGGGGAAGCGCGCTTCGATGAGGTGCGCAGCGACGAGGCCCGGCATGCCACGTACGACCGGCCCGCACCCGCTCGCCGCAAGCCCGGCGCACACCGGCACGCCAGGCCGTCGCGGAAGCGGCGCAAGCCCGTGCGGATCGCCGCGGCCATGGCGGGCTCGGGCCTGCTGGTGGCGGGGGCAGTGCCCGTGGCGGCGCACTGGTGGCACCGGCCTGCCACGCACCCAGACGCCGACCAGGCAAGCCTCCCGGCCACGCCGGGCGCGGCTTCCGGCACCCAGGCGTCCGGCCAGTCCGCGACATACCATAATGCCCTCGACCAGTGGGCGCAGATCCCCATCGGCAAGCACGTCGCCGCCGAGGCGAAAGTCGCGCAGCGCGCCGCTCATCACCCGGCACCGCGGCCGTCGCGCTCGCCGCAGGCCACCACGTCCTCCGCGTACCAGAACCCGCTGCGCGCCGTCAGTGGTCTCATTCTTGAACGCGTCGACATGGGGGTCGACTTCGGCGGAGCCGGCCCGGTGTACGCGCTCGGCGATGGCGTCATCACGAACGCTACCGGGGACTCCTCCGGGTGGCCGGGCGGCGGCTGGATCACGTACCGGCTGACCGACGGCCCGGATGCCGGGCTCGTGGTCTACGTGGCCGAGGACGTGAAGCCGACGGTCGAGGTCGGCCAGAAGGTGACGTCGTCGACGGTGATCGCGAACATGTTCAACGGCGGCGACGGCATCGAAACCGGCTGGGCCACCGCGGACGGGAGTACGGCCGAATCCCAGATGGCCGCGGCAGGGGGAATCAGCGGCGGCGGCCCGTTCCCGACCATGGTCGGGCTCAGCTTCGATGCCGTGCTGGAGAGCGTCGGCGTTCCGGCGGCCCCCAACGCCAGCGAGCCGGGCCACGGGCTCCTGCCTGCCGGTTACCCCCCGGTGCCCAGCTAGCCGCAGCTAGCCGAGGCTCAGCCCTCGCCAAACCGGGCCCGCACCGTCTGGAAGCCCGCCCACGTGGCGTCGAGGGCCCGCTCGATGTCGTGGTCGGTGTGGGCGGCAGACAGGAACCAGTTGTGCCGCGGGTGGACGATCACACCGTGCGCGACCGCCGTTCCGCAGAACGTCTTGCCCTTGGCCAGGTCCGCGTCGTCGGCGAACGTGAGGTTCGGCATGGCGGGCGGGCCGGTCATGGCGATCCGAACCCCGGCCTCGGCCGCCTGGCGCTCGATGCCCTTCTGCAGCATGCTCCCGGTGTGCTGCATGGCGGCCACGGCCCCCTCCTCCCGGATGGCCCTGATCGTGGCAACGGCGGCCGCCATCGGCACCGCCTGGAACCAGAACGAGCCGGTCACGAAAATCCGCGAGGCCGCGTCGCGCATCGGCGCCGAGCCGGCGACGGCCGCGATCGGGTACCCGTTCCCGATGCCCTTGCTCCACGCGCTCAGGTCCGGCGCCACGCCGAGCGGCTCCCAGCTGCCGCCGTCGTGCAGCCGGAACCCGGCCCTGACCTCGTCCAGGACCAGCGCCGCGCCGGTACGGTCGCACAGCGCCCGCAGGTCCCGCGCGAACCGCGGGTCCACCATCTCCTCGTCGAAGCCCGCGTCGTGCCGCAGCGGCGACACGATGATCGCGGCCGCTTCTCCCCCGGCCTCGTCGAGCGCGCGGCGCACGCTCGCGATGTCGTTGAACGTGTAGTAGGACAGGTTGGACCGGTCCTCGGGAGTCACGCCGTCCATCCGGACGGTGCACCACGGCGCGGAACCGTGGTAGGCGCCGGTGGCGGCCAGCACCTTTGCGCGGCCAGTCGCGGCCCGCGCGATCGTCAGGCAGGTCGTGGTGGCGTCGGTCCCGTTCTTCGCGAACATGGCCCAGTCGGCGTGGGCGACGCGGCCAACGAGCAGCTCTGCGGCCTCGACCATGCAGGCGGCGGGCCCGGCCAGGGTGTCGCCGTCCGCGAGCTGGGCCGCGGCCGCGGCCTCCACCTTGGGGTGCTTGTGACCGAGGATGACCGGGCCGAAGCTGCACATCAAGTCGACGTATTCGTTGCCGTCGACGTCCCAGACGTGCGAGCCCTCGGACCGCTGGAAGAACTGCGGATACTCCGGGGGCAGGGCGCTGGCGCTCATGTGGCCGTACATGCCGCCAGGGATCACCGCCGCGGCGCGCTGCCGCAGCTGCGCGTCGTTCGTCCGGGTCCGGGTCGGGGTCCGGGCCGGAGTCGGGGTCCGGTTGATGGTCTCGGTCATGGTGGCCTCCCAAAGCCCGCCGGCACGGTGAATGCCCTGCTACTAGAATCGCCGCCCGATGCTCTCGGGCGCTACCGGTCAGGAGGGGCGTGATGGCCCGGCGACGGCGCCAGTGCCGTTAGGCGTCGGCCATGATGCGCAGGATGATCACCCGCTGCAGCCGCCCGGCCACGTCGATCACCGCGGCCAGCTCGTCCTCGCGCAGGTACTCGGCGGCCTCCACGACGATCACCGGCGGCTCGTCGCCGGTGTCGGCCTGCAGCAGGGTGTTCTCCACCTGCTCGGCGTCCCTCAGCGATTCTGGGGACAGCACCGAGAGCACAACCTCGCCGCGGTCGGGCGCCTCGAGCTGCCCCTCCGCGTCGGCCGCGAAGTGGTCGAGGATCACCCGCCCGCTGACCACGCTCGGCGGCGGGTCCGCGCGCAGGTTGCGATCGACCTCGCCGTCGCGCGCCAACTCAACGATCACGCTCTGGATACCCTCGAGGGTCATAGCCCGGCAGCCTACCGTGCGGTGAATCGCCGGTCCCCGGGGCGCCGGCGCGCCGCGTTCGGCGGCCCCCGCGTTCGGCGGCGCCCGGGTCTACCGGGCGCGCCCCGGCTCGGCGAGCGTCAGGCCGAAGTCGCCGCCCTGATCGGTCCAGAACCGCACCATCCGCATTCCGGCCGCGGCCAGCTCCGCCTCGATCCGCTCGCGGCGGAACTTGGCCGAGATCTCGGTGCGCAGCTCCTCCCCGGCCGCGAACGGCACCTGCAGGCCCAGATCTCTGATCGTGACACGCTGCGCCCGCTCCGAACGCAGCCGCATCTCGATCCACTCGCTGCGGGCGTCCCAGAGCGCGACGTGCCGGAACTCGTCGACGTCGAAGTCCGCGTCGAGCTCCCGGTTGACCACCCGGAGAATGTTGCGGTTGAACGCGGCGGTCACCCCGGCCGCGTCGTCGTAGGCGCGCAGCAGCCGGCCGGTGTCCTTCACCAGGTCGGTGCCCAGCAGGAACGTGTCCCCGGGGTGCAGCGCGGCGCCGGCCTGCGCCAGGAAGCGGGCGCGGACCCTGGGCTCGAGGTTGCCGATGGTGGAGCCAAGGAACGCGATCGTCCGCCGGCCCCGCGCCGGAATCGAGCCGATGTCATGCTCGAAATCACCGACGAACGGCGCGATCGCCAGCCCGGGGAACTCGGCGGCGAGCGCGTCGCTGGCCTCGGTGAGCACGGCCGGGTCGACGTCGAACGGCACGAACTCGCGCAGGGTCCCGCGGTCGGCCAGCGCGCGCAGCAGCAGCCGGGTCTTGGCCGAGGTGCCGCTGCCGAGCTCGACCAGGGACTCACACCGTGACAGCGCCGCGATATCCGCCGCGTGCCGCCGCAGGATCGAGGTCTCGGCCCGGGTCAGGTAGTACTCAGGCAGCCGGGTGATCTCGTCGAACAGCTCGCTGCCCCGCGCGTCATAGAAGTACTTGGGCGGCAGGAATTTCGGGACCGCGGTGAGGCCGGCCCGCACGTCCGCGCGCAGCGCATCGAGGTACCGGCCGGGCTGCGCCTGGACACGGTTTTCCAACGGCATCGGTCATGCCTCCAGTTCGGTGATGGCCACGGCGCCAGGGCCGCAGCCTGTAACTTCGACGAGGTGGTGCTCGGGCACGTCTGCCCAGCGCGGATCGTCGTCGTAGGGTTCGCTGGCGACCACGACGCCGTCGGCGGCGGCCAGCACGCTGAGCGAGTCGCCCCACCGGGTGGCCAGGATCTGCTGGCCGTCGGTGAGCAGGAGGTTCAGCCGCGCACCCGGGTCCCGTTTACCGAGCGCGGTGATGAAGTCCGCGACCCGTTCCGGCCCATGGGCGAACAGGTGCGCGGCGAGAAGGGCGGAATCGCACGCCGACTCCGCATCCGGATGCGGCCCGAGCACGGCCCGGTCGACCACGCCGTTGTGCGACAGGAGCCACCGGCCGGACTGGAACGGCGCGGCCGCGGTCTCGTCGGCCGGCATGCCGGCCGTGGCCGAGCGCACCGCGGCGAGCACGCAGTGCGAGGAGATCACCGGGGCCACGGACGCGAACGACGCGTCGCCCCACAGCGGCCGGTTCGAGCGCCACCGGGCCGGCTCCGGCCGCGGCGGCGCGTAGAAGCCGACGCCCCAGCCGTCGGCGTTCATCAGGCCGTGCCGCTGGCGCCGCGGCGCGTACGACTGCACCAGCAGCCCATGTGGTGGCCGCAGCACCAGGTCACCCACCGAGCGCGGCGCGCCGAGCCAGGCGAGGTGACGGCACACTCAGGCGTCCCCCGCGCCCCAGGCCAGCCGGAGGCCGGTGAAGATCTGCCGCCTGATCGGGTGATCCCAGTTGCGGAACGACGGCCGGATGACCGCCGGGGCGACCGCCCACGATCCGCCGCGCAGCACCTTGTAGTCGCCGCCGAAGAACGGCTCGCTGTACTGCCGGTAGATCATCGGGGTGAAGCCGGGCCACGGGGCGAAGTCCGACGACGTCCACTCCCATACGTCGCCGATCATCTGCTCGGCGCCGTAGGCCGACGCGCCGCGCGGGTAGGCGCCGACCGGAGCCGGCCGCAGCGCCATGCCGAGCGGCCCGCCCAGGTTGGTCACGTCGGCGGAGGGCGGCGCCGACCCCCACGGCCAGGCCCGCCTGGCCTGAGCCACCGGGTCCCAGGCGCACGCCTTCTCCCACTCGGCCTCGGTGGGCAGCCGGGCACCGGACCACCGGGCGAACGCCTCGGCCTCGAAGTAGCAGATATGCTGCACGGGCTCGTCGGGCGGCACCGCCTCCTCGACGCCGAACCGGCGCCTGGTGCCCTCGGCGGACCAGAACTTGGGCCGCTCGAGGCCGGCCTCGACCCGGTGCGCCCAGCCGCGCGGCGACCACAGGTCGCTGCGCTGGTAGCCACCGTCGGCGATGAACTGCGTCCACTCCCGGTTGGTCACCGGAACCCGCCCGATCCAGAACGGCGCGACGTCGACGGTGTGCGCGGGCCGCTCGTTGTCCAGCGAGAACGGCTCGTCGGACGCATCCACGCCGAGCGTGAACGGCCCGCCGGCGACGAAGACCCGGTCGCCGGCGACCGCGCGGCCGGGGCGGCTACCCGGCAGGTCGCGCCGGCCGATGAGCACCGGTGGCCCCTGCCGCAACTGCAGCGTCGCGAGCATGGTCTCGTCGTGCTGCTCCTCGTGCTGTACCACCATGCCGGCGGTAAAGAGTTCTCCGTCCGGGGTGCGTTCCAGCAGGTCGAGAACGCGGCCGCGGACCTCGTGGTCGTAGGCACGCGCCTCGACCGGCGGCAGCAGCGGCAGGGAGGGGCGATCGGCGCGCCGGTGCTTGAACGCGTCGTACAGCGAGTCCACGTCCGCGGGCAGCATCCCCGGCCGGGTGGGATCCCCGCCGCGCAGCAGCCAGAGCTCCTCCTGCTGGCCGATGTGCGCGAGATCCCAGACCAGCGGGCTCATCAGCGGATCGTGCTGGGCGACCAGCGTCGGCTCGTCGATGTCGGTCAGGTGAAGGGTGCGAGCGCGGGCGCGCTCGAGGTCGCGGACGACGTCGTCACGCATGGGTCAGCTCCTCGAAGGTGGCGTGCGGTCCGATCTCGACGATGCGCTGGGCCAGCAGGTCGCCCGGGCAGCGCCCGGACTCGATGAGCTCGGCCAGGTCGGCGACCGCGGGCCGGAGCCCGGCCGGTGCCCGCTCGGCCGCGATGCCCAGGCAGCGACGGGCCGAGTCGGTCAGCACGGCGTGGCCG
>JASHQP010000271.1 GCA_030039095.1 Streptosporangiaceae bacterium | reverse complement strand
TCCTCCGACCTGGCGGTCCACCCTGACACGACCGGACTGCGCACCGGCCACCTCCGGCGAGGTCACGAGCCAGGACCCTCCCGTCCCAGCCCCAGCGGACTGGAAGTCCCCCGCTCCCATCACCATTTGTCGCACATCGGTTACATAGAGCAAAGGCGACACGCCGGAGTTATATCAGCAACAGCAACGGGCCGGCGACCCTATTGCACCCCGCCGGGCCCCGCGGCAGGATGCCCGGAGCTACCCGATATGCCGGTTTTTAATGAGCCGGCTTCACGGATTCTGGTCAGCCAGCGAGTTCCGGCCTGACGCAGACGGCCTTTTGGTGCGTCCGCATTTACCTCGATGACGCCACAGGCCGGCCAGCGATCCATCCGATGCTCTGCGGGACACGGCCCAGCCCGGCGCCCACCGAACCCCGCCCGCCCGGCGCCCACCGAACCCCGCTCGCCCGAAGCCCAGCCAACCCCGCTCGCCCGAAGCCCAGCCAACCCCGCCGACGCGCCCCCCACCCAGCCCTCGCCGGCGCATTGACGGCGTGAGGATTCGTAGCCGGAGCGTTCGGATGCCGTTAGGAAAGCGGCCGGCACCAGCCCGGCGAAGGACGCTGTAGACCGGAGTTCTGTGCACGGGAGGTGTCCGGTGGGACGGTACCTGACCAGGGATGCAGCCGCGCTCGCCGCCGGGCTGCTGCTGCCGCTGGCGGTCTCCGCTGTGCTGCTTCCGCTGCGGTCCAGCTGGTCGAACACCAATGTGGCCCTGCTGCTGGTCGTCGCGGTCGTCGCGGTGGCCGCGATCGGCAACCGCTGGGCGGGCGCGCTTGCCGCGGTTTCGGCCGCCGCCTGGTTCGACTTCTTCTTCACCCTGCCCTACTACCGGTTCACGATCTCGCAGTCGGACGACCTCGAGACCGCTGTGCTGCTGCTGGTGGTGGGCGTGGCCGTCTCCCAGCTTGCTGCCAGGGCCAGGCGGCTCCACGTGCTGGCGATCACCGATGCGCGCTATCTGGCCGAGATTCACGAGACCGCGGAGCTTGCCCAGTCGGCCAGGTCCCCCGACGTCGTGGTCGACCACGTCAAGACTCAGCTCGTCGACGTGCTCGACCTGGCGGGATGCCGGTTCGAGTATGGGTCCCTGCTCGGGCACCCGCCACGGCTGGAACAGGACGGGAGCGTCATGGTCGGGCGGCACCGCCGCGATGTCGAGGACGGGGGCCTTCCGGCCGAGGAAATCGAGCTGCGGACGATCGCCAACGGCCAGTATTACGGGCGGTTCATGCTGCGGCCGAAGCCCGCTTCCCGGCCGTCGCTGCAGGCCCGCCTCGTCGCGGTGACCCTGGCCGACCAGGCCGGGCGCGCCTTCAGCACTCGTTGAAACGCACCCCTCGAGCGCACAAAAACCTTACTATCTCACGTATGACGTTATGGATTACCGTCACGCCGGGGCGCGGGCTGGCGGAGCCATGGGGGTAGCCATAATCGCGCTGGTAATTGCCTGCGTTATCGGCTGGCATGTCAGCAAGGTGCATATGTTCCATGGGCTCATACCGACCAGGAAAGGCCAGCTGCCCGGCCTGCGCCGGGACCGAACGCACCACATGACCCGGCTGCTCCTGTTTGCGGTCATTGTCGTGGTAATTCTTCTCGTCGCGATCCACTAACCCCCTGGAAGCTCGTCGGGGGCCGTGAACCCGGCCCGGAGCAGAGCCTGGCGTCCGCCCGATCCGGGTCGTTCCGGCCGCTGCGGCCCGCTCTGCGCGGATCTGCTACGGCTCCGCCCGTACCTATTCCGCACAGTCGCGCCGGGAGGGCCGAGCCGCAAGCTCGTATGGACATGGCCCCGGCGAACGTACGGGTGCCCACTAAGCGCTGACGAAGGCGACGACCTCACCGAGGACGGGGCGGTAGCCGTCAGTGGTGTCGACCTCGATCCAGGGCGCGTCGATGCTGACCCGGTCGAACGCGTGGTGTGCCTCGATCTGGCTCGCCGCGTCGCCGTAGCCCGGGTCCGCGTGCGCTCGGCGCAGCGGATTCTGCGCCTTTCTGCGCTGAATTCGCCGGAATGCCACGTCCGCGGCGACAACGGCGTGCACGATGCGGATTCGGGCCAGGCCGCGGAATGGTTCCAGTCGTGGGCGCCACACCCGGTCCTGGAACGCCGCCTCGGCCACGGTCGTCACCCCGGCCCGCAGCAGCAGGTCCAGCACGCCGAAGAAGACCGGCAGCGTTCGCACGGTCAGTTCGTCGCCCGTGGCAGCCACGAAGCCTGAGGTGTTATGCACCATTCCTTCCTTGATCTCGTCACGGCAGATCGCCGGGCACCCAATCCCTCGCGCGATCTCGTGTGCGAGCGTGGTCTTGCCCGACCCGGCCGGGCCGCTGACGACGACGAGCACCGGAGGATCGCTCATCTTCCCAGTTATAGCCGCGGCTGACGGCCGCCGCCGGCCCTGACGCCATGCTGACACGCTGAGGGCTAGTGGGTATATCCCCGGGGCCGACGTGTGATGCTGGCAGCTGACCGACCGCTGAGGGAGTGATCGAATGACCGCGGCCCATCCGCCCGCCCCGCCGTCTCGGCGCAGCGGCGCGCAGGTCAACGACCTGCTGCCGCTGGGCGACTGGATCCGGCACCATTCCCTGCGCAGCTGGCCGGTGCTGCTGTTCCTGGTCCTGATCTGCGTGCCCTCGATCGCGCTGGTCATCCTGGGCGCGAACCCGAGCGCGACCACGTTCGACAACGTGGCCTGGATCTTCGCCGCGTACTTCGGCCTGGCCTGGCTGCTGCTGCTCGGCGTCATCATCCGGCCGGAGCACGTGACCAGGGTCCTGCTGATCGTGGTGACGGCGATCGCGCTGGTGGTGGAGATCCCGCTGGCCGTGACCCTGGAGACCGTGCTGCACGCCAGCAACGGGGGCCTGGGCCACAGCATCTACACCGTCGGGATACCCGAGGAACTCGCCAAGGCAATCCCGGTGCTGGTCATCGCCATCTTCTACGTGGACCGCCGGTCGCTCGAGCCGAAAGACTACCTGTTCCTCGGCGCGGTCAGCGGGCTGGTCTTCGGCGCCAGCGAGGTGGTGCACTACTTCACCATCAACGGGGTTGTCCAGTTCTACCTGACGGTCAAGGCGGCCCTGCCGTCGATACAGAGCCTGATCAACAGCGGGCATCCCGCGTCCACGTCGCTGTTTGCCGTGCTCATCGGCCCGGTGCGGTACTTCATCCTGAACTTCGTCTGGCGCTTCCTCACCGACTCGATCACCCACGCCTGCTGGGCGGGGCTGACCGGATACTTCATTGGGCTCGCCGCGAGCGGACGGCATAAGTGGTACACGGTCGGCTGGATCGGCCTGGTCATCGCGGCGGTCCTGCACGGGCTCAACGACTGGGGCGAGGTGAACGGCCACCCGGTGTGGATCCTGGTGACGCTCGTCAGCGGGATCCTGTTCCTCGGGTACGCCAAGGTCGGCTCCCGCGCCCCATTGCACCTGTTCGACGGCGGGCCGCACCCCGCAGCGCGGCATGCCACGCCGGCCGCGCCGCGCGGG
>JASHQP010000023.1 GCA_030039095.1 Streptosporangiaceae bacterium | reverse complement strand
TGAGCCGGCCACCCGCCACGCCCGATGGCGGCCCTGCTGATCCCGGGGGCCGGCCCCCGGACCCCCCAGCCCCCCGCGGCTCTCGAGCAAGGAGGACCACACGTGGCGCTCGAACGGGTGAATCCGTCAACCCTGGCGCGGCCATCCGGGTTCTCGCACGCGGTGATCGGCGACGGACGGGTGGTGTTTCTCGCCGGTCAGGTGGCGCTGGACGCGGACGGCACGATCGTGGGCGACACGGTCGCCGGGCAGTTCGAGCGGGCCCTGGCCAACCTGCTCGAGGCGCTGCGGGCGGCCGGGGGCGGGCCGGAGCACCTGGCCAGCCTCACCGTGTATGCGGTCGACCTCGGCGACTACCGGGCGCACGGCCGCGAGATCGGTGCGGCCTGGCGACGGCTGGCCGGCCGGCAGTACCCGGCCATGGCCGCGATCGGGGTCAGCAGGCTGTGGGAGCCCGCGGCGCTGGTCGAGATCCAGGGCCATGCGGTCATCGGCTGACGCCGGTCACCTCGAGCACGTGGGCGCGCGCAGGATCGGCCAGCCGCTGGCGCAGCGCGCCGAACGCCCGGTCGGCCGCGAGGCCGTTCCACCCGTCCGGCAGCAATTCGGCGGGCAGGCCAGGGTCGAGGAACGGCAGCCGCCGCCACGCGGTGAGCGCCCTGACGTAGCCGGCGAACGCCGCGCCGGGCGAGGTGGCGTCCGCCCGGGCGAGTTCCGGCCCGGCCGCGTCCAGGAAGGCCTGGTAGAGGTGCTGCAGCCGGTCCGTGTCCCACCAGCGCGGTATCTGCTCGCGCAGGTCGCCGAAGGCCTGGTAGTCGGCCCGGAACAGCGTCACGTAGCCGGACAGGCCGCAGCGCCCGAGCACCCGGGCGGTCTCGGACGCGAGCCGCGCGGGGGCGATCCAGACCCCGGACGAGACCGTGCCGAAGCCGAGCCAGGTCAGCCGGGAGCGCAGCTCGTGCCGCCGCCGCCGGTGCTCCTCGGGCACGCTGAACACCGCGAGCACCCAGCCATCGGCCAGCCGGGCCCGGTGCCGGTCGAAGATCCGCCGGTCGCCCTCGGCCAGGATGTCCTGCCCCTGCGGGGACAGCCCGTAGCCAGCGGCCCGGGTGGCTTCGTCGCGGCGCGGGTCGAGGATGCCGCGTCGCTTCAGCCGGGAGACCGAGGACCGCACCGCCGGCTCCTCGACGCCGAGCTCGGCGAGCAGCCGGATCAGCGACGCAACGGAGAACCAGCCGCCGGTGTCCCGCGCGTAGAGACCGTAGATCGTGACGATCAGGGCCCGTGGCTGCACCAGCCACGGGTCGCTGCCGTCTGCCGCCCCGGTGAAGGTCGTCATCCAAGGAACATAGCGGACTACTGTTGACGTAGCCCGCCGCGCCGAGGGAGGTCTGGCCATGCGGCTCTCGCCGTCCGCGCACGCCGACACGTTCTGCCGGGACAACCTGCCGCCAGACGGGTCGTGGCCCGACTTCCGGTTCACGCTGCCGGAGCTGCAGTACCCGGAGCGGCTCAACGCAGCCGCCGAGCTGCTGGACGCGACGGCCGCGAGGCTCGGCGGCGGCCGGCCGTGCCTGCTCGCCTCGGACGGCACCACCTGGAGCTACGACGACGTGGTGCGGCTCTCCAGCCAGGTGGCGTGGGTGCTGGCGGACGAGCTCGGCGTGGTGCCGGGAAACCGGGTGCTGCTGCGCGGCCCGAACAACCCGTGGCTCGCCGCGTGCTGGCTCGGTGTGCTCGAGGCCGGAGCGGTGGCCGTGACCACGATGTCGCTGCTGCGTTCCGGCGAGCTGGCGACGATCTGCGAGGTGTCCCGGCCGTCGGTGGCGCTGTGCGACCACCGGTTCACCGGCGAGCTGGCCGCCGCCGGCGTGCCCGGCCTGCCGATCGTCAGTTACGGGGGCCCCGGGCCCGAGGACCTGGTGGCGCGGGCCGAGCCGATGCCGCGCAACTTCTCCGCCGTGGACACCGCCGCCGACGACGTGGCGATGATCGCGTTCACCTCGGGCACGACCGGGCGGCCCAAGGCGGCCATGCACTTCCACCGCGACCTGCTCGCGATCGCCGACACGTTCTCGGCGCACGTGCTCCAGCCGCGCGCCGACGACATCTTCACCGGCACCCCGCCGCTGGCGTTCACGTACGGGCTGGGCGGGCTGCTGGTGTTCCCGCTCCGGGCGGGTGCCTCGACGCTGCTGCTGGAGAAGGCGACCCCCGCCGAGCTGGCGGACCAGATCGCCGCGCAAGGGGTCACGGTGCTGTCCACCGCGCCGACCGCGTTCCGCGCCATGCTCGCCGCCGGCAAGGCCGATCAGCTCCGCGGGCTGCGCCGGCCGGTGTCCGCGGGCGAGCACCTGTCCGCCCCGGTCTGGCAGGCGTTCTACGACGCGACCGGTGTGAAGATCATCGACGGCATCGGCAGCACCGAGATGCTGCACATCTTCATCTCCTCGTCCGACGACGAGATCCGGCCGGGCTCGACGGGCCGCGTGGTTCCCGGCTACGAGGCCGCGATCCTGGATGCCGAGGGCAAGCCGGTTCCGGACGGCACGCCGGGGCGGCTGGCGGTCAAGGGCCCGACCGGCTGCCGGTACCTGGCCGACGACCGGCAGCGGGCCTACGTGCAGGACGGCTGGAACTTCACCGGCGACACGTACGTGCGCGACGGCGACGGCTACTTCTGGTACCAGGCGCGCAGCGACGACATGATCATCTCGGGCGGCTACAACATCGCCGGGCCGGAGATCGAGGAGGTGCTGCTCGCTCACCCGGACGTGGCCGAGTGCGGCGTGGTGGGCGCGCCCGACGAGGCCCGCGGCCAGATCGTCAAGGCATTCGTGGTGCTGCGGGACGGCGTGTCCGGCGGCGGCGTGAAAGCAGCCGAGCTGCAGGAGTTCGTGAAGCGGCGGATCGCGCCGTACAAGTACCCCCGCGCCGTGGAATTCCTTTCCGCGCTCCCGCGCACGAACACCGGCAAACTCCAGCGCTACCGCCTCCGCAGCCTCTCGGCACCTAGCAGCACGCGCCGCGCCGAGCCCTAGCCAGCCCCGCAGCGCGCGACGGTCGTTCAGCTTGCGATGGGCGGGACCAGGTCGGCCGGCAGCCCTTCGTGCCGGTCCTGAATCACGTCGACGACGGCGGGACGCCCGCTCGCCATCGCGCGCTCCAGCGCGGGCAGCAGGTCCGCCTCGTCCTCGACGCGTTCGCCGTGCGCCCCCAGCAGCCTGGCGTACGCGGCGAAGTCCGGGTTCTGGTAGAAGACGCCGACGTAACGGCCGCCGTGCGCGGTTCGCTGCCGGTCCCGGGTGTTGCCGAACGCGAAGTTGTTGTTGATCACCGTGACGACCGGCAGGTCCTCGCGGACGGCGGTCTCGAGGTCCTGCGCGACCATGGAAAAGCTGCCATCCCCGCTGATGTTGATGATCCGGTCACCGGGCCGGGCCAGCTGCATCCCCATGGCCGCAGGGAACCCCCACCCCATGCTGCCGCCCGCCGACCCGTAGAACACGCCGGGCTCGGTGAAGTCGAGATGGCGGTGGATCCAGGTGCCGAAGCTCGGCGCGTCCTGCACCAGGACGGCCCGCGTGCCGGCGAGGACGTCGCGCAGCGCCGCGACCAGCGCCGCAGAGGACACCGCCGGGGAACCGGCGCAGCCCTGCGGCCTGGCGGCCGCGGCGGCTTGCTCCAGGCGGACCTGGTCCAGGTAGGCCCGCCGGGCGGCGGCG
>JASHQP010000270.1 GCA_030039095.1 Streptosporangiaceae bacterium | reverse complement strand
TGGCTGGGCCGGGCCACCGCCCTGGTCACCGGCCGACGTGGCCGAGACGCCGCCCTGGTCAACGGCCGACGTGGCCGAGACGCCGCCCTGGTCAGCGGCTGGCTCGGCCGGGCCGCTGGCCTGGTCGTCGACGGGCGGCCCGGCTGGCCTGGTCGCCGCACGGCGGCCTCTGCGGAACAACCCGCGACCGCGTGCCCCGGCTTCCTTGCCTCCGGGGTCTGCCGCGTCGTGGGACCCAGCCTCGGCCGGGTCCGGCGTTATCTCGTTGGACTGGCCAGCTCGGGCCGGCCTGTCATCGTTATCTGATTCTCTATCGAATCGCTCGGTTTCGAGCATCCGGGCAATCTCCTGTCGTACTCCCGGGCACTCGGGCCAAGAGCGGGCCCTGCCGCGCCACGCGGGAGCTGTTCGTACGCGCTGGCCAGCGCGGTAGCAGCCGCTGCGTCATGTTCCGCTGCGGTGCCCGCGTCTGTCAGGCGTGATTCTTTTTCCTGTCCGTTGGCCCTGCGGGGCGACAGGGAGGTCGGGCTGGCTTCCGCCGGCGCTCCGGACCCCGCCGTCAGCCCTGCGGGCCGAGGCATTACGAACTCAGCTATTCCGGTGGCACCGTCGGTGCGGGTGCCTCCGATAGCGGCCTCCATGCCAAGCGCTCCTTGCGCCAGCCGGGTCACCACAGGGGGTGACGACGGCGCCAAGCCAGTCATGGCGCTGAGCGCAGTCAAAACGTCATCGGGTCGTATGGCCGGTGTCAAGTGCCGAACAACCATTCGAAGTATCACACATCCGGCGTCCGCCTCCTGCGCGGCACGCCGGTCGAGCTCGAGCGAGACCACGGCGGCCCGGGCGTCGAGCTGCCGGATTCCCTTGCTGGTGCGGCGCTCCACCACGGCGCTATCGGCCGCCAGCAATGCCTCGACCGCCGCGACGGCCTCATCAGCGGCGACACCGGGCAGGATCACCTGCCACTGCGACGCCTCCAGCCGCAGGGCGGCGATGCCGCCTGGCGCATCGGCCAGTTCCAGAACCTCGATCACGTCAATCCCGTCCGGCAGGGCGGCGTCGAGCCGGTCCCGGACATCCGGTGCGGGACACGCGCTGGTGAGCGCGATCTCCAGGTACTCGGCCTCACTCGCAGTGCCGGTCGGCGCTGCCCCCGCGTACGAGATCTTCGGATGCGGTGAGAACCCCGCGGAGTACGCGATGGGCAAGCCGGCCTTTCGCACTCCCCGCTCGACCGCACGCGCGACGTCCCTATGGCTCGCGAAACGCATTCTGCCTCTCTTAGCGTACCTGATCACCAGGTACTGAGCCACGGGCGCGGGTGGCCCATGCGGCGGCGAGGGCCGCTGGCCGGGAGGCGTGGGCGGCGCCATCTACGCCCTGCTCCCGCTGCCTCGAGGCGCCTGACTCGGAGCTTCAGCGTCTTCCTTCGCCCCGTTATGCCCGTTGACGACCGTAAGCGGCAGCAGCTTGGTCCCGCTGGGGCCGACCTGGATCTCGGTGCCCATCGACGAGCAGGCCCCGCATTCGAAGCAGGGGGTCCAGCGGCAGTCCTCTACCTCCTCGGGCCCCGACGGGTCGATCGCGGCGAGCCAGTCCTGCCACAGCCAGTCCCGGTCGAGCCCGGCGTCGAGGTGATCCCAGGGCAGGACCTCCTTGTAGCCGCGCTCCCGCGTCGTGAACCACGCCAGGTCAACCCCATCGCCGGCCAGAGCGTCGGCGGCGCAGCGTTCCCAGCGCTCATACGAGAAGTGCTCGCTCCAGCCATCGAAGCGGGCGCCGTCAGCCCAGGCAGCCTTGATCACCTTCGAGACCCTGCGGTCACCGCGGGACAGCAGGCCCTCCACGATCGACGGCCTGCCGTCGTGGTAGCGGAACCCGATCGACTTGCCGTAATTGCGATCAGAACGGAGAGCGGCGCCGAGCGCCCGCAGGCGCGCGTCCACGCATCCGTGGTCGCACTGAGCCGCCCACTGGAACGGGGTGTGCGGCTTGGGCACGAAGGCACCAATGGACACCGTACAGCGGATGTCCCGGCGCCCGCTGGCCTCGCGGCCGGCCTCGATGACGCGGCGGGCCAGCCGGGCGATCGCGAGCACGTCCTCGTCGGTCTCGGTCGGCAGCCCGCACATGAAGTACAGCTTCACCTGCCGCCACCCGCTGGCATACGCCGTCGTGACGGTCTTGATCAGGTCATCCTCGGTGACCATCTTGTTGATCACCTTGCGGATCCGGTCGGAGCCGCCCTCGGGCGCGAACGTGAGCCCGGAGCGGCGCCCGTTCCGGCTCAGCTCGTCCGCCAGCGTGACGTTGAACGCGTCGACCCGGGTGGACGGCAGCGACAGGCCGGTGTTCGTGCCCTCGTACCGGTCGGCGAGGCCGGTGGCGATCTCGTTGATCTCGCTGTGGTCGGCGCTGGACAGCGACAGCAGCCCGACCTCGGTGAAGCCGCTGGCCTTCAGGCCCGCGTCCACCATGTCGCCGATCGTGGCCAGGGTGCGCTCGCGGACGGGACGGGTGATCATCCCGGCCTGGCAGAACCGGCAGCCCCTGGTGCAGCCGCGGAAGATCTCCACGCTGAGCCGCTCGTGCACGGCCTCGTGGATCGGGACCAGCGGCTTGCGTGGGTACGGCCAGGAGTCCAGGTCCATCAGCGTGTGCTTGCCAACCGCGCGCGGCACACCGGGCCGGTTCGGCACCACCCGGGCGATGCGGCCATCGGGCAGGTAGTCGACATCGTAGAAACGCGGGACGTATACGCCGGCTGCATTGGCCAGGCGCAGCAGCAGGCCGTCCCTGCCGCCCGGCTGCCCGGCCTGCTTCCACTCCCTGATCAGCGCGGTGATCGCCAGCACCGCCTGCTCGCCGTCGCCGAGAACCGCGCCGTCGATGAACTCTGCGATCGGCTCCGGGTTGAATGCGGCGTGCCCGCCGGCGAGCACCACCGGGTCGCCGGAACCCCGCTCGCCCGCGGACAGCGGCATCCCGGCCAGATCGAGCGCGGTCAGCAGGTTCGTGTACCCAAGCTCGGTGGCGAAGCTGACGCCGAGCACGTCGAACGCGCGAACCGGCCGGTGCGATTCGACGGTGAACTGCGGCACGTTGTGCTCGCGCATCAGCTTTTCGAGGTCCGGCCAGACGCTGTAGGTTCGCTCGGCCAGCGTGCGGGCGTCCCCGTTGAGGATCTCGTACAAAATCTGGATGCCCTGGTTGGGCAGCCCCACCTCGTAGGCATCGGGATACATCAGAGCCCACCGGACATCCGTGGCATCCCAGTCCTTGGCCACGGAGTTCAGCTCGCCGCCGACGTACTGGATCGGCTTGCTCACCAGCGGGAGCAGCGGCTCCAGGCTGGTGTACACCGACGGCACAGGCATCGTCACAGCCTACCGGCGCCTGCTGAGGGCCGGATCAGGACGCCGGCCGGAACGTCCACGCGAACCAGTGGAAAGGGCCGGACAGCAGCAAGTCCTACGATTCAGAGATTACATGCCGGGTGGCGGGCAAACTTCTGAAGGCTGGGCGGCTCGCGTGCGGGCCGTCAGCCGGGCGCTCGGCGCGCCTGCCGACCGGGAGGGGGCCATGCACGTAGACCCGTACATCATCATCGGCAGCGCCGTCGTCGGGCTGCTGGTCGGTCTGACCGGGGCCGGCGGCGGCGCGCTGATGACGCCGATGCTGATCCTGCTGTTCGGCGTGCAGCCGTCGGCCGCGATCTCCAGCGACCTGGTCGCCGCCGTGCTGATGAGGCCGGTCGGGGCCGCCGTCCACCTGCGCAAGGGCACGGTGAACCTCCGCCTGGTCGGCTGGATGGTGCTGGGCTCCGTCCCGGCCGCCGTCGCCGGGGCCTATCTGCTGCACCTGCTCGGCGGCGGCTCGGCCGAGCAGAAGCACGTGGAGATCGCCCTTGGCGCCGCGCTGCTCATCGGCGGGGCCGCCATGGTGCTGCGCTACATCCTGGACCGGCGGGCGGGCAACGAGCGCCTCGGCGCCGTTGCCGACGTCACCTGCCGGCCGCTGCCTACCGTGTGCATCGGCCTGGTGGGCGGCCTGATCGTGGGGATGACCTCGGTCGGCTCGGGCTCGCTGATGATCGTCCTGCTGCTGTTCCTGTACCCGATGCTCAGCGCCGGTCAGCTGGTCGGGACCGACCTGACCCAGGCGGTGCCGCTGACGCTGGCGGCGGCGCTGGGCGCGCTGGCCTTCGGCCACGTGGAGTTCGGTGTGACCGCGTCGATCGTGATCGGCAGCGTGCCGGCGGTGCTGATCGGATCGCTGCTGTCCTCCCGGGCGCCGGATCGCTACATCCGCCCGGCCATCACCTTCGTGATCTTCATATCGGGCCTGAAGTACGTCGGTGTCCCCACCACCGCGCTCGGCTGGACCATGGCGGCTCTGCTGGCGGTGGCGCTGGTGTGGCTCGGCTGGGCGCGGCCCTGGCGCGGTGCTGAGCGGTCAGCCGGGATGGATCAGCCGGCCGCCGCGGAGCAGAAGCAGAGTCTGGCGGGCCCGCCGGTGCCGCCCGGCTGAAGCCGGACGGGTAGCGTTGACCGCCATGACCGCAATTGGTCCGGAACGCCAGTAGCATGGCGTCGGCGATCGGCCGTGGCGGCCCGGAGCGTCCGTCCCCTGGAACCCCGGGTGGCCGTGTCGCTGCGGCCGGGTTTCCAGCCGGCCGTGCTAGAACTGCGTCATAGGGCATGGGTGACCGCTGCCGCACCGGGGGGCGACCGCGGTCCATCTAGGTGATGACGCTTGCCTCCCCCGGACAGGGACACGCCGCGCCGCGTCAACGAGAGGGTGGAATGCAGATCACGTGCCTGGGCCATGCTGGCCTGCATATCGAAACCCGCAGCGGAACGATCCTGTGCGACCCGTGGAAGAACCCGGCGTACTTCGACTCGTGGTTCGTGTTCCCCGACAACAGCGGCCTGGACTGGGACCGCTACGGCAAGGCCGACTACCTCTACGTGTCCCACCTGCACAAGGACCACTTCGACCCGCAGAATCTGCGTGAGCACGTGTCCCGCGAGGCCACCGTGCTGCTGCCCGACTACCCAGTTCCAGATCTGCGCGAGGAACTAGAGAAGCTCGGCTTCACCAAGTTCGTCGTGATGCCCAGCGGCAAGGAAGTCGAGCTGAACGGCCTGCGGGTGATGGTGCAGGCGCTGCAGGCCCCCGTCGACGGACCGCTCGGCGACTCGTCGCTGTCGGTGAGCGACGAGACGGCCACGATCCTCAACCAGAACGACGCGCGCCCGACCGACCTCGACGCGATTCAGGCCTTCGGCCCCTACGACGCGCACTTCCTGCAGTTCTCCGGGGCGATCTGGTGGCCGTGGACCTACGAGCTGCCCGAGGCCGCGAAGCGGTCGTTCGGCGCGGCCAAGCGGGCCAACGGCCTGGACCGCGCCGCGCGCTACGTCAAGGCGATCGACGCCACGTACGTCATACCGTCCGCGGGCCCACCGTGCTTCCTCGACGACGAGCTGTTCGGCTTCAACGACCTGACCGGGGACGATCCGGCGAACACCTTCCCCGACCAGAGGGTGTTCCTGGACCACCTCCGCGACATCGGCATCGAGGGCGGCCGGGCGCTGACGCCCGGGGCGGTGCTGGAGGTCGACCACGACCACTGCGAGGTGCGCTGGCCCACCACGGCCGAGAAGGCCATGGAGCCGTTCACCGACAAGGAGCGCTACCTGCGCGACTACGCCGCACGGATGCGCGACCGGATCGCTGCCGACAAGGCCGGCTGGCCGGCCGGCGGGATCGACGTGCTGGCCGAGCTCAAGGCGTGGTTCGAGCCGCTGCTGGAGCTGGCCGGGCACATCAGGGCCGGGGTGGGCGGCCCGGTGCTGCTGCGGCTGGGCGACGGGCGGCCGATCGTGATCGACTTCCCCGCTGGTGAGGTGCGGCCGTACGCCGGGGAGACCTGCCGGTACCAGTTCACGATCGCCCGCGCGCTGGTCGAGCGCCTGATCGCCGACCACGAGGTCGACTGGGTCAACAGCCTGTTCCTGTCCATGCGGTTCCGGGCGCGCCGGATCGGCCCGTACAACGAGTACCTGTACACGTTCTTCAAGTGCCTGGCACCCGACCGGCTGATGTACGCCGAGGGCTGGTACGCCGACAAGGGCAACGACGAGGAAGACATCAGGCTGGGCGACTGGATCATGCAGCGGCGGTGCCCGCACCTGCGCGGGGACCTGAGCCGGTTCGGCCAGATCTCGGGCACGACGCTCACCTGCACCGTGCACGGCTGGCAGTTCGACCTGGAGACCGGCAGCTGCCTGTCCACGGACGACGAGAGCTACGGGCTCCGCTGCCGGCCCGCCAACGCCGACACCAAGACCAAGACCAGCGCCCCCTAGCTTGCCCCTAGCCCTCGCCCCTTCAACTTATGGGGAACCCCGTCGGTGCGGGGAAACGCGTCAGCTCATACGACTGACGCGATTCCCAGTAGCGAGTTCGTGGCGCAGTCGGGGCTAGCCGAAGACGGCGTGGTGGCGGTGCACGCTCTGCAGTGCGCCGATCGCCATCATGTCGGCGAAGATGGCCGAGCCGCCGTAGGAGACGAACGGCAGTGGCAGCCCGGTCACCGGCATGATCCCGATCGTCATCCCGATGTTGATGAAGGACTGCACGGCGAACCAGATGACGATTCCGGACGCCACCAGCATGCCGAACACGTCATCCGCGCGCGCCCCGATGCGCAGCGCCCGCAGCATCAGCAGCGCGAGCAGCGCGATGATCGCCGCCGCGCCGACGAACCCGAGTTCGTTCCCGGCGACCGCGAAGATGAAGTCGGTGTGCTGCTCAGGGATGAAGTTCCCGGAGATCAGGCTGCCGTGGAACAGACCCTGGCCGAACACGCCGCCGGACCCGATGGCGACCTTCGCCTGCGCGGCGCTGTACCCGCTGCCCTGCGGGTCGGCGTCCGGGTGCAGGAATGCGGTCAGCCGCCCGAGCTGGTATGCCTTGAGCAGGTGCAGCTTGAACACCGCCAGGATGCCGAGCGCACCGGCCGCCACGCCCACCCCCAGCCAGCGCAGCTTGATCCCGGAGAGCGCGATCAGCCCCAGCACCGCTAGCAGCATCACGATCGCGACGCCGAGGTCGGGTTCCTTCGCCACGAGCGCGAGCGGCACGATGGCCATGCCGAGCGTCATGATGATCGCGCGCCGGGTGGGCCTGCCGTTCGCGTTGCGCATCTCGCTGAGGAATGCCGCGGCCATCAGGATGAGCGCGAGCTTGCCGAACTCGGACGGCTCGATCTGGTTGCCGCCGGGCACCGTGATCCAGGACTTGGAGCCGTTCACCGGGGTGCCCACCGCGAGCACGGCGACGAGGCCGAGCAGGGACACGCCATAGAGCACGGGCGCGTACGTGCGCAGCTGGCGGTAGTCGAGGACGGTCACGCCGAACATCAGCAGGAGCCCGATCACGACGTTGATGAGCTGCTTGTACAGGTACGTGCGCGGGTCGCTGCCCTGATCGCGCAGGGTCGCCGACGTCGCGGACCAGACGAGCAGCATTCCGATCAGGCTGAGCGCCAGCACCGTCGCCAGCAGCACCCCGTCCATGCGCCGCAGCACCGAGTTCCTGGCGAAGGAACGCTGCAGCAGTGACTTCGGCAGCGCCGCGGCCCCGTTCCAGCGGCCGTCCGGCCGCAGCGGCGCGAGCTTGCCGTAAGGGCCGGAGGTGCCGGTCCCCTTGGTGCCCAGGCCGGAGCTGCGAGCCCAGCTCATCGCCTGCGCCTCCTAGCCTTGGATGACGTGGTCGCGGGCAGCGCCGTGAACGCCGCGAGCGACGCGCTGGGCCCGAGTGGCGCTGGCGAGGTGATGGCCGCGGTCGACGGGACGATCTCGCCGCTCGCGTTGATGTGCGGCATGCCCGGGAGCCGGCCGCCGGCCAGCGCCGCCTTCTTTCCCTGCAGGCCGTAGAGGTCGTCCCAGATGTTCTTGACGGCCGGCCCGGAGACGTCGGCGCCGTAGCCGGAGTTGGGGATCATCATTACCACCACGTACTTGGGGTTGTTGCACGGGGCGAACGACGCGAACACCGAGGTTGCCTGCTTGCCGTACGCCTGGGCGGTACCGGTCTTGCCGGCCACGCAGATCTTGTTCAGCGGGAACCCGCCGAATGTCGAGGCCGCGGTTCCCTGCGTCACCACTCCGGCCAGCGCGGTCCTGATATACGCGAGCGTGGACTTGGCGACCGGCAGGTGCCCCTCGACCTGCGGATTGATCTTCTCCAGCACCTTCCCGCTCGGGCTCAGCAGAGCCTCGCCCACCTTCGGGCTGTACAGCGTGCCGCCGTTGGCGAGCGCGACGTACGCGTCGGCCAGCTGCAGCGGGGTGACCTCGACGTAGCCCTGCCCGATCGCCGCGATCACCGACTGGCCGGCCGTCCAGTCGTTGCCGTACAGGCAGTCGTCGTACTCGATCTGCTGAACGTAGCTGCCGTTGGCCTTGCCGTACTTGCACCAGTCCTGGCCGGTGTGCGCGTTGTCCTTCCAGAAGTAGTACAGCCACTCCCGGGTCGGCACCGTGCCGGTGTTCTCTTCCGGCAGGTCGATGCCGGTCTGCTTGCCGAAACCCCAGCCGAGCTCCATCTTCTGCATCTCCTGGACCGGGGCGCCGGGGCTGGTGACGTCGTCGGCCTTGACGTTGTCGCGCTGGTAGATGTCGTTGGCCAGCTCGTAGAACACGGTGTCGCAGGACTGGATGAGGGCCTCGGAGAGGCTCATGTCCCCCTCGTTCGGCTCGCCGTCGTTGCTGAACGTGCGCCCGCCGATGCTCACCGAGGCCGGGCAGTTGTACTCGCCGCTGAGCGAGTAGCCGTCCGCGACCGCGGCCGCGGTCGACGTCACCTTCCAGGTCGAACCGGGCGAGTACTGGCCCTGGGTGGCGCGGTTCAGGATCGGCCCCGCGTTCTCCGGAGTGCCTACCAGCTGCTCGAACTGCTTCTCGGAGATGCCCTTGGTCCACACGGTCGGGTTGTAGCTCGGATAGCTGGCCATCGCGACGACCCGTCCGGTGGTGGTCAGCACCACCGCGGCACCGCTGGTCGCACCGCTGTTGCCCTCCTGCTGGGTCTGGTGGATCGCGTTCGCCAGGTCGTTGTACACGTCCTTCTGGAGGTTGGCGTTGATGCTGGTCACCAGGTCGTCGCCCGATTTGGCCTGAATCTCGCTGACCGTGCCGGTCACCTGGCCCGCGGCGTTCACCGATACCGTCTTGTCGCCGGTGGTGCCCCGCAGCTGCTGGTCGTACTGCGCCTCGAGGCCCGACTGTCCGACCAGGTCCACCCCGGAGAAGCCGGTCTCCGGCAGGCCGCGCTGCCTCATCTCCGCCGGCGTGATCGGCTGCAGGTACCCGAGCACCTGGGCGGCGTCGGTGCCGACCGGCTCGACATAGCTGGTGACGGGCTGCACCTGGGCGGTGATCCCCGGATACTCCTTGGGGCTCTCCAGCACCTGGAGCGCCACCTGGTCCGAGACGTTCTGGGCCACCGGGATCGGCTGGTAGGGCGAGCCCGCCCAGCACGGCTGGCGCACCTTGGCCGTGCAGGTCCGCGTCTCTTCGGTGAGCTTCGTGTACGGCATGCCGAGCAGCGTCGCGAGCCGGTGCAGCACCGCCACCCCGCCGTCGCTCTGCTGCTCCAGTTCGGCCAGGTTGACGGAGACCACGAGCGCCGAGGTGTTGTCCACCATCGGGCTGCCGGTGTCGTCGAGGATCTCCCCGCGCACCGACGGCACGATCACGTGCTCGGTCAGTTCCTGCTTGGCCTCGTCGGCGTAGGCGGTGCCGGACATCACCTGCACGAACCAGAGCCGTGCACCGAGCCCGATCAGCAGCGCCAGCACCACGAGATTCAGTACCGCGAGGCGCCGCCGTGACGCCGGGATCATCGGAACCCTCCTGTCCGCTTGCTTCCGATCCGCCAGACGGTCGACCGCCCGCCCAGCCTGCCGCCGGTCCAGGTGGCCAGGAACGACGACCGGCCCGAGCCGAACCTCGCCCGCTTCCCCGCCCGCAGCCTGGCCCGCTTCCGGGGCATCGAGTACCCGCCGACGGCCGGGCCCGACCGGAATCGGGGCGCAGCACGCCGGGTGCGCGCCCACGGCGGG
>JASHQP010000269.1 GCA_030039095.1 Streptosporangiaceae bacterium | reverse complement strand
GGCTGTTGTGCTGCCCGTCGACGGCCAGGGCAGGATCGTCGCCGCTGGCCTGCCGGACCTCGTGCCGCCGGCGATCGTGTGCCTGCAGGCGGGCAACGTCAACAGCGGCGCCAGCGACTCGTTCGGCCCGCTGATCGCCTGGGCCCGCGACGCGGGCGCCTGGGTGCATGTAGACGGGGCGTTCGGGCTCTGGGCGGCCGCCGCGCCCGGCACCGCCGCGCAGGTGGCCGGCATGGCCGGGGCGGACTCCTGGGCGACCGACGCGCACAAGTGGCTGAACACGACGTACGACTGCGGCGTGGCCCTGGTCCGCGACCCCGCGGCGCTCAGCGCCGCGCTCGGGGCGTCGGCCGCCTACCTCCCCGAGGGCGCGGACCGCGAGCCCATGCTGTTCACGCCGCAGAGCTCGCAGCGGGCCCGGGGCGTCGAGGTGTGGGCGGCGCTGGCCGCGCTCGGCCGCGACGGCGTCGCGGACCTGGTCGAGCGGACCTGCCGCCTGGCCCGCCGCATGGCCGGCAGCCTGCGCGAGTCCGGCTTCGCCGTGCTCAACGACGTCGTGCTGAACCAGGTGGCGGTGGATTTCGGCGATCCCGCCAGGACCGACGCGGTCATCGCCGCGGTGCAGCGGGACGGCACCTGCTGGTGCGGCCCGACCACCTGGCAGGGGCGCCGCGCGATGCGGATCAGCGTGAGCGGCTGGTCCACCACCGAGGAGGACATCGACGCGAGCATCGCCGCGATCCGCGCGTGCGCGGCCGGTTGAGCGAACCGGCTCCCCCGTGGCGGGTGATGCCTTCAGGGCCGGCCGGCTGAGCAAGGCAGCGCGGTGACCGGCGGGCCAGGATGTCAGGTCGCGGCGACCACGAGGTCTTCTCCGCTGGATGGGCGAAGGCCGTCGTCACGGCCGGAGAAGTAGCGCTCAGCGAGCGACGATCCCGGGACGTGCCGCACTCCGGCGAACCCGGCGTCGCGCGCCATGGCCAGCATCTCCTCCGGGCGGTAAAGGCTGACGAAGGGCGTTCCGGATGCCCGCGCGCCTTTCTGCGATGCCTGGAGTCCGGCCCGGTCGGCGTCGTCGAGCAGCTCGGGGGGCAGCAGGAACGTCATCGCCAGCGTCGAGCCGGATGCGAGCGCGGCGAGCTGGCGCAGCGTGGCCGCGGTGGCCTCCCTGGTGAGGTACATGCTCACGCCGGTGGACGCGACGACCGCCGGCTCGCCGGGATCGAAGCCGGCCTCGGCGAGCCGCTCCCACCATGACGTGCCGCGCTCGAAATCGACCGGCACCAGCCGCAGCCAGTCCGGGACGCCGAAGCCAAGCTCGGCCAGCCGCTGCCGCTTCCAGGCCTGCGGGCCGGGCTGGTCGACCTCGAACACCCGCATCCCGGAGGCGATCTGCGGGCGGCGCTGCGCGAAGGTGTCCAGGCCGGCCCCCAGGATCACGTACTGCGAGACGCCACGGCCGGCCTGCCCGGCAACCAGATCCTCGATGAACCGGGCCCGCGCCACGATCGACGCCCGGAACCCGCGCGTCCCCGCCGGATCCATGTCCGGGCGGGCCTGCCAGCCGTCGGCGGGGGCGGCGAGCCGCAGCCCGATCTCGTCCTCGAGCACGTGCGGCGGCGGGTCGATCTCGACGTGCAGTGCCCGCCACAGCGCGACGCGCACCGCCGTGCTGTCCGGTGCCGTGGCCCGCTCATCTCGCATGGGCCCGACCCTATCGAGGGTGCTGTTGCCGACGCGGGGCGGAACGTAATCGAGGGTGCTGTTGCCGGCGCGGGGCGGAACGTATCTCGACACGGCGAACGGCACCACTTCCGGGGGGCAGGCCAGCCACCCCCGCGGGCTACCGCACCGGCTGGCTGGTCATTGCTCCGCCGCTGTGTCGGCTCGCGCGATCGCGGCAGCATATTCGGCGGCGTCCATGCCGAACTCACCGTTGCAGTCCGCCCACAGCCGATGCTCGTCCTCTGCCCACCCGCGGTAGTCCCGCCGCGCCTGGCCCTCGTCGCGGCCGGTCGCCGCGGCCACCTGCTCCCAGGTTGCTCCCGCCTGCAGCGCCCGGTGCACGTGCGCGGGATGCCCGTAGTACCGGGCCAGCAGCTCACCCGCCGCCAGCAACTCGAGGTGCTCGGTCACGGTCAATGGCTCGGACCCGCCGACGTCGCCGTGGATGCGGGGGTCGTAATCCCCGCGCGCAACCAGGGCCGCGAAGGCGCGCGCGCTGACATCACGCACGGCCAGCTCTTCGAAACGCTCGCGGGCATCACCGGTCGCACGGTAGCGGCCCGACGTCTCCTGATAGGTCGTCGCGGGCGGCGAGGCCTGTCCCCTGTCGCGGCTGCCGGCGATCACGATTCCCTGATCCGTGTTGGCGTCAGGGCGGCCATCGCCTCGATGACAGGCGTCAGGCCGGGGCGGGCGGTGATGATGCGGACGACGGCCTCGTCCAGCCCGGCGGCGAGCCGGGCGAATGCCGCCGGCGCCGGGCCAGCGGGTCCGTAGTAGCCGACCGCGTGCAGCATCTCGTCGGGCACCGCGGCCACCAGCTCGGGCATGGCCGCGCCCCGGTCACGCCGCTGCTCTGCCTCTTTCAGCTCCGCGTCGAAGCCCATCTGGGCGAACAGGCCCCGGTAACCCGCGCTGTCCGGGGTGCCGGGACGGCCCATCGCGTACCCGAGGACCTGCGTGCCGAATGCCTCGCGCGCCGCGGCCACGTCGTCGTCGACGCAGACCCGGATGTACATGGTCATCGGGACCGAACCCGCGCCGCGGGCCGCCCGCGCGGCACCCGCATCGACCTGCGACCGGCTGGCTGCGATGCGCTCGGGGGTCGCCCAGTTGAGCAGCACGCCGTCGGCCGTCTCGCCAGCCAGCCGCAGCATCTGGGGGCCGAGCGCGGCCAGGTACACGGGTGCCGCCGGCAAGTCGCCGGTCCCGAGCGTGGCGGAACGAGGCCAGCCGGGGGCACCCGACACCAGGCCCTCGCTGGTCACGGCCTGCCTGGCCAGCAAGCCCCGGACCTCGCTGACGTACTGCCGCATCACCGCGATGGGCCGGTCGGGCAGGCCCACCGACGCCCAGAAGCCGGGCCCGTAGCCTCCGGTGCCCAGGCCGAGCACAAACCGCCCCGCCGACAGCTGGGCCAGCGTCGCCGCCTGGGCCGCCAGCCCGAGCGGGGTCCACATCCGCGCCGCCGGGACCACCGAGATCCCGGTCCGCAGCCCGGTGTCGTACGACCAGGCCGCGCAGGTGTGGAACGAGTCCGGCACCCCTCCGGCAGGCGTCCACAGGCTCTCGAACCCGAGCCGCTCCGCCTCCCTGGCCGCGGCCCGCAGCTCGTCGAACGCAAGGCCGAGCCGGGCATCCAGCCCCGCGCCAATCATCATGCCCGGCAGTATGCCAGCCCGGGGCTGGCCGATCACAGCCAGAAGATCCGCTCACGACCCTGGTCTTGTCTCAGAACTCGTTCCTGAGCTGGTCGATCTCCTGGATCCGCTCGCGCAGCCTTTCAAATGCTGGCCGCTCACGGATGCGGGTCAGCGCCCAGCGGATCGCGTCCGCTCGGGTGTCTGCGATGCCTGCCATGATCAGCGTGTCGAGGGTCTCCAGGCCGGACCGGCCCAGCGTGGTGTGCATGTCCACCTGGGTGAATTCCCCGAGTTCCCACGCCCGCGCGTCGGCAAGCCTTTCCGAGACCAGCAGGTGGTACCGGGGGCCGTGGCCTTCACGGCCGACGGATGGCGGGGAACTCCCGTCGTTTGGCTGCTAGCTCAGGCGCGTGAACGCGCTGATGATGGTGCGATCCGGGCCATGCTGGTGTGGCCTCCGCGCGGCCGCCGCACTGAACATCCACCACTCCACGCTCCAGGAGCGCGTCGCCCAGGCCGAGCGCCACCTCGGCTGGGCGCTGCACGACGTCGACGGGCAGACGCGCCTGGCGACAGCCCTGATGGCCCGGCGGATCCGCCAGACGACCTGACCAGCACCTACGGCATCGACAGACCAGCGACGGCCTCCGCTGCCCGGAGCGTGTCCCGGCCGAGAGGCTGAAAATGGATCTGCGTGCAGAGCAGTCCCGTCGACAGCCGCTCGATCACGCCCCATTCCCAGGTAGCCACGGGATCGAGACCCGTCCGGGCGGCCAGCGAGCGCGCTCGCTCTAACGGGTCACCAGCGAGCAGCTCGACCGGGTCTCCCCGCATCAGGATTCCCAGGTCGTACTCGGCCTCCGCGAGGAGACCGTCCGGATCGACCAGCTTGAAGCCGCCATCGGTCTGAAGCGCGTTCAGTTGGTGCACGTCGCCGTGGACCAGTACGGCTTTGTCGTCGCGGTGCGCTCGCTCCCGCCGTCGGGCCGAGACGAGGGCATGCTCGACCGCCTTCTCGGAACAGGGGCGGTCGAGTTCCTCCCACAGTCTCGCGATGAAGCCGGCGAGCAACCGGGCCTTCTCGGCACCGGTCGGCAGCCCGCAGTCCGGCGCCGGCCGCCAGATGCGCGCTGCGGTATCGCAGAGAATCTCAAGACGGCGCGAGAGCGGCAGGCCGAGCTCGAACATCGGCCGCCCCAGTCGCTCCATGAGCAGGGCACCCCGGCTGGCGTCATAGCGGTCGAGCGCCGGGCATCCTTCTCCTCCGACAATGCGGAGCACCGTCGCCTCGCTGGAGGAGTCCTTCCCCGCGCCTGGCACCAGCACCTTGAGAATCGCTGAGGCTCCGTCCGCACGGGTCGCTTCGGCCACGAAGGCCTCGGTCCCGCCCGTATACGGGCGCCCCACGATGATCGACCAGTCAGCCTCAAGGCTCGAGACAATCGCGGGCAGGCGCTCAAGCCAGTCTTCGACACCGGCAGCGCGAGCCTTGTTGCGCACGGCGTCCGGTACGTCGATCACTCCCGCAGTCTCACATCAAACACCAGTCACGGGACGCTCGGGCGGACGCAGGCGCAAGGAGACGGTTACCCAGGAGGCCTGCGCCAACTGCAAAAGCCAATGGACGCTCTGACGTTCTAGGCGTCGCCTAAGGCCCTACTTGTATTTCCTTGCGTCCCTTCTCCGGGCGGCTCTGAAGTATGTTCAGCTGCACCGGTTTGCCAGTCAGCTCCTCCAGCTCGGTGCGGAGCCGGTCAAGCTCAGCGCCGCCGTGGCCGAGCGCCACGCCCGGCCGGCGGGCGTGAATATCAACCTTGACGTGGTCCAGGTCGCCGCTGACCGCCAGATTGGTTATCCCCGCCGTCCGTGATATCCGCCGGTGTACCGCGTCTGCGATCTCGTCGATCCACAGGTCTTGGACCGTCTCGAGTTCCGAGCCGGCGGCGACTCCGGCTTCCCCGATCCCGGCCAGCTCGATGTGGTCAGCCAGCAGCCGGTTCGCCATGTCCCGCTGGCCCTGCTCGTCAGCCGCCTGATAGGCGCGGGCGGCCTCCTCGGTCAGCGCCAGGTCCACGTGCGGATTGAGGTATACCCGCAGCGCCGCCGGCCGCTGGCCGGGGTCGCGTTCGGCGATGACCATGCGGCGGGCGGTGGTGTAGTTCTCTCCGGTCGCGGCCATCCTGGTCCGGATCTGCTTCTTGAACGCGCTGTCGTCAGTCACGCCTTGTCCTTCGCGGCGATGCTGCCCTGCGCCCTGATCGCCTGCTTGGCAGTGACGGTCCTACCGACAGCGCGAACCAGCGGCCCTTGTCCTCAGCGCTGCCGCGGGCGCAGGCCGCGGATAGCTCGGAGTGCGGCAGGCGCTCCTGCCTGACCCCAGGCTACCCAGCCCACCGGGACGAATCCATGAGTGCCGTCGTGATCTCCCGTATACCGTCCGGGGATCGTGATCTCCCGTATACCGTCCGGGGATGGACGTTGACTGGAATGCCGAGCTCGTCGATCGCCACCGCACGAGCGCGAGCCGGTCACCACCATCGCCTGGAGACTCGCGCATCTCATCAGCTTGTTCGGCCCACCGAATGCGCCCTATTTCATCGACCCGGCTCCCGACCATTCCGCCTTCGCCTACTCCGGCACCGCTGAAGGCGCATTGCGACAGCTCGATGAGGCACACGATGCCTGGGTCAGTGATGTGCGCGGCCTGGGCGCGGTAGGTCTCGTCCGACCTCGAGGCGCTATTTCGCCAGCGGAGTTCGCAGACGCGCCAATGGCAAGGCTCATCCTGTACATCAACATGGAGGTCATCCACCACGGCGCCGAGATCTCCCTGCTCCGCGATCTCTATCTGTGGAAAGGCAGTCCAGATGCCCTCTGAACTCATGCGTGAGATCGCAGTTAGCTGGCCTCCAGGACGAAGAACAGGAAACATAGGAAGGCTTTTTCGGACCTGTCCTCAAGGAAGTCTGGGATTAGTCCGCGGGGAGTGTCTGGCGCGATTGGCGGCTCGCTGATGACGTTGATCCGGAAGCCAGCCGCGGTGAATGCGCCGGTCATCACGTGCAGCGGCCTGGTCCAGAAAGTCATCGGAGCGGTGTGATCGCCGAACGTCCATTCCTCGTCATGGCTGCGGACGCCGAAGTAGGCAGACTCGCCGGTCTTCTGAAAATGCACGAAGTCGACCGCGAAGGGATGGTCGACCGCCACGATCAGCCGGCCGCCGGGCCGCAGCACGCGCCGCAGCTCGGCCAGCGGGCCGGTCCAGTCCTCCAGGTAGTGCAGCACCAGGGCCGCGATGACGTCGTCGAACGCACCGTCGGGGTAGGGCAGCGGGCCGCCCAGGTCGGCGATCCTCAGGTCCGTATCGGGACCTAGCCGTTTCCGGGCCAGCTCCACCATCTTGGCGCTGGAGTCGAAGCCGGCCACGGTGGCGCCCCGGTCGCGCAGCATCGCGGATATCGGCCCGGCGCCGCAGCCGGCTTCGAGAATCCGCCGCCCGGCCACGTCCCCGGCCAGGCCCATGATCGCGGGCCGCGTGTAATAGCCGTTGATCAGGCCGTGCTCGTTCGCGGCCACGTACGCCTCGCCGAAGCTGTCATAGTCGTTGACCGCAGCCCCAGCTGTGGACTCAGCAGGACCGTCGGAAACGCCAGGCATACGCCGAGATTAATGCTCACGAGGCATTCGCGGCGTCATCGGCGCTGCCGCTGCGAGATCACGCGGTGAGTCTCGCCCTGGCAGCGCACATGCTCTACCACGTCCCCGATGCCCACGCCGCCGTCTGCGAGCTGCGCCGGATCACCCGGCCCGGCGGGCAGGTGCTCGTCGTCCTCAGCGGTCCCGGCCACGTACGCGAGCTGCACGATCTGATCGCCGCCACGTTGCAGATCACCACCACTGACTCGCCGCTCGGAGACCGGCTGCGCCTCCACCTCGACGACGGCCAGAACCTGCTAGCCAGCCAGTTCAACTCTGTCATCCGCCACGACTTCACCAGCGAACTGCGGATCCCCGAGCCAGAGCTCATCGAGAACTACGTGCGCAGCATGATCAGCATTCGGGACCAGCCTGACCCCGCAGCGGTCGCCGCGGCAGCCGCCAGCCGCCTCTCCCCCAGCGCCGGGCCGTTTCGCATCCACACCCACAGCGGATGCCTGGTATGCACCTGAATCCACTTCGGTGGTGCGCGGGCATCAAAAAGGGCCGGTCCCTTGGCTGGAACCGGCCGCTGACGTGGTGGGCGATACTGGGATCGAACCAGTGACCTCCTCGGTGTGAACGAGGCGCTCTCCCGCTGAGCCAATCGCCCGGGACCGCGCGCCAGATCCCCGGCGCCTGCGGCAAGCACAGACTAGCGCATGTGCGCCGTCCCGCACGGATCGCGCGGCCGGACCTGCCGCCTCGCCAGACTGCGGCCGACCCGGTGCGCCGACCGACACAGAACGCCGCACGAGTGCCGCTTCGGAGCGAATGCCGCGCGGGCGCCCGGGGCTGGCTGCATCATGGGGCATCGGGCCGTACAACCGCGCTATCCGCTAGCGGGACGCTAGCGCGCAATGAGGTAGTGTCCGCATGAAATCCCATCGACTCGGCGTCGTAAAACAGTCATAAATCGGGATATTCGAGCAGCAACTACCGCTACGTAGCAACCGTCAGCGTACTGCTTAGAGAACAACCAACCGTCGCGAACACCTGCGGGTCCCTCAAGCATGCTCAAGGTACCCCTCAGAGACGTCCGATCGAGATAGACTTTCGATCTCCAGTGAGACGAAGGTCACAGCGCATCGTGCCTGGTCACGGGATGACGGAGAGATCAAAGCGGTGTTTTATTTCCGGAAGTGTTTGACCAGGTCACGTCTGGTTTGTTGATCAGTGACCGAGGTTACGAGCGACTCAGATCGCGGAATCTTAGTAGCGGGACTGGGAATTCCGCGGTACCTGCACGCGACCATAAGTGATGGCGCTGCGCACTATTTATGAAGCCCGGCATTCCGGGGCACGACAAGGCAAAGGCATGGCTCGATGATGAACACCGGCGCTACCGTCTCAGCTGAGCTCGGGCTCAGTCTTGTAGTCCCCGAGCACGGGGCTGTCCCGCTCGTGGCCAGCCTCTGCTACAGCGCCGGCGACCCTTACGCGATACGCATGGCATTCCATGTCGGCACCGACGATCCGGTCGAGTGGATCTTCTCGAGGGACCTGCTGTCCGCGGGTCTCGGCGGACCGACAGGCGAGGGCGACGTCCAGGTGTGGCCGGGTGAGGTCCACGGCATCGCCGTCCTGAACATCGCACTGTCCTCGCCATTCGGCCAGGCGCACTTCGAGGCGCCGATGATCTCGATCGCCGACTTCCTGAACAGGACATACGGCCTTATTGCCGCTGGCTGTGAGAGCGACTTCATCAACATCGACGGCGAACTCGACGAACTGCTCTGGCGCGCCTGAGCGCCTAAATGCCGTTTAGACCCTAAGTGGATCTTTACGGCACGAGGCACGTTCGGTGGATGAAGGGCTCAGCTAGCCGAGGTCGGCCAATTCGGGCCTATTACGGGTCAGGAGACTCGGCCGCGCGCATGGCGAACACCTCGGCGGCCTTTCTGGTCACCGGACCCGGGGCAGCGGGGAGCACCCGCCCGTCCACGGCGCGGATTGGCTGCACGTCCCTGGTTGTCCCGGTAAGGAATGCTTCGTCCGCGTCGGCCAGCGCCGACAGCGGCACATCCTGCTCGGACGCGCCCGACCATTCGATGACCAGAGCCCTGGTCACGCCCGCCAGGCAGCCGCCCGACAGCGGCGGCGTGACGAGCCGGCCCTCGGAAACGATGAACACGTTCGAGCCGGTGCCCTCGCACAGTTCCCCGGCGGTGTTCGGGAAGATCGCCTCGCTGCCGCCGTGCTCGACCGCGTACGCGAGCGCCCGGACGTTCTCCCCGTAGGAGGTCGTCTTCAGGCCGGACAGCGCGCCGCGGGTGTTGCGCGGCCAGGGCACGGTCACCACGTCGACCGAGGGCGCGGGCGCCTTCGCCGCGCCGAGGGCCACGATCGCGGTCACCGGGGAACCGCCGCGCTCCGAGCCGAGCGGAGCGATGCCGCCGGTCACGGTGATCCGCATCCGGGCCAGTTCCAGCTTGTCCGACGCGTCGATCGCGGCCATCGCGCCGGCTCTGATCGCATCCAGGTCGGGCGCTGCCAGGCCGAGCCCGGCCGCCGACCGGCCCAGCCTCGCCAGGTGCCGGGTCAGCGCGAACGGGACGCCATTGACCACCTTGATGGTCTCGAACACCCCGTCGCCGGTTACCAGCCCGTGATCGAAGACCGAGATCCTTGCCTCATCGTCGGGAACCAGAGTCCCGTTGATCCATACAGCCACGGGGAAGACGTTAGCGCAGCCCGCCGCATTGTCCAGCCGCCGCGGCGCAGATTTCCCGCAGCGCCGCGTTCAGGGCGGTTATCTGGGTGGCTACTTCCCTGTCCGTATCCATCGGCGGCACATGGGTGCGGACGGTCGCGTGCGCGGCGGCGCTCGCGGCGCTGGGCGGGGCGATGTCCGCGCGCAGGTCGATGCCCTGCGCCGCGCAGAGGATCTCCACGGCCAGGCAGGTGCGGACGTTCGCGGCAACGTCGCGCAGCTTGCGCACCGCGGTCCAGCCCATGGACACGTGATCTTCCTGCTTGCCGGAGGTGGGGATGGTGTCCACGCTCGCCGGGTGCGCGAGCACCTTGTTTTCGCTGACCAGCGACGCGGCGGTGTACTGGGCGAGCATGTAGCCGGAGTTCGTGCCCGCGTGCGGTGCCAGGAACGGCGGCAGCCCCCGCGAGAACGCCGGGTCCAGCATCCGGTCGACGCGGCGCTCGCTGATGCTGGCCAGCTCGGACAGCGCCATCGCGAGCATGTCCGCGGCGAACGCCAGCGGCTCGCCGTGGAAGTTGCCGCTGATCATCACCTCGCCGTCGGCGGCGATCACAGGGTTGTCGACCACGGAGCCGAGCTCGGTCTCCAGCACCCCGCGGGCGAAGCCGAGCACGTCACGCACGGCGCCGTGCACCTGCGGCGCGCACCGCAGACAGTAGGCGTCCTGCACCGCGTGCCTGCTGGTGCGGTGGCTGGCCATCAGCGCCGAGCCGGCTAGCAGAGCGCGCAGGTTGGCGGCGCTGTCGAGCTGGCCCGGCTGCGGGCGGAGCGCCTGCACCCGCTCGTCGTACGGGCGGTCGTGGCCGAGAAGCGCCTCCACCGACAGCGCGCAAGCGACGTCCGCGGCTTGTACCAGCAGCGCGGCCTCATGTACCGAGAACGCGAGCAGGGCCTGCATCGGTTCGGTCCCGTTGACCAGCGAAAGTCCCTCTTTGGGCGCGAGCTCCAGCGGCTCGATCCCGTGCTCCTCGAGAACCTCCGCTGCCGGGCGGCCGCCGGGGCCGTCGCCGGGCGCGCGCAGCCTGCCCTCGCCGATCAGCGGCTGCGCGAGGTGGGCGAGCTGGGCCAGGTCGCCCGACGCGCCGACGGAGCCCTTGCCCGGCACGACCGGGAGCAGATCCAGGTCGAGCAGCTGGAGCAGGCGGCGCGGGAGTTCCGCGCGGACGCCGGAGTAGCCCGCGGCGAGCGTCCGGGCCCGCAGCAGCAGGATCGCCCGCACCGCCTCGTCGCCGAGGGGCTCGCCGGTCCCCGCCGCGTGCGAGACGATGATCGCGCGCTGCAGCCGCCTGAGGTCCTGCTCCCCCACGCTGGTGTCCGCGAGCGCGCCGAACCCGGTGTTCACGCCGTAGACCGGCGCGTCGCCCGCGATCGCGTCGGCGACCACGCGGCGGCTGGCCTCCATCCGGTCCGGCACGCCGGGCCCGAGCTCGGCGCGGGCGTCGCCGCGGCCGACATCGATCACATCCTGCACGCTGAGCGCGTCGCCATCGACGATCACAGTTCGCATGCCTGCCAGCCTGCCACTTCCCGCCCGGGTGAGCCCAGCACCGGCAATGGCTCGGTCCGGCCCGCTGGCGCCTCTTGCCCTGGCCCGCTGGCGCCTCTTGCCCCGGCCCGCTGGCGCCTCTTGGCCCCCGTCCCGCGGGCGCCGCACCGGCACCCTTGGCATGGGTGTACCAAACGACGGGCCTTGACCCGTCAATCGGTACATTCACGAAGCTCGGTACGGTGCCAGCGGGCCGTGGGACGGATTTCAGTCCGGCAGCGACCAGCCGAACGTGGCGGCGAGCCCGTCCCGGCCCGGCCCGGTCACCTTCACCGCGCGCTTGGACGGCCCGTACTCGATCCAGCCAAGCTCGAGCAGCCGGGCCGTGACCGCGGCGCCGAGCGCCCCGTTCAGGTGCGGACGTCGCTGCGTCCAGTCCAGGCAGGCCCCCGCGAAACGCCGCCGGGACCGGCTGAGCTCCGCCAGGTTGACGCCGAACTCTTCCAGCGTGCCCGCCCCATCCGCGGTCACCTGATACGCGGCGTCCTTCCCCGTGCCGCTCCCGGTGAGGATCCGATCCTGGAGCAACGCGTCGAGGAGTGCCACCCCGGCCCGGCCGGCGAGATGGTCGTAGCAGGTCCTGGCCTGGGCGAGAGCCTCGGCCTCCCGGGACTGGCGCAGGCTGCGCACCGGCGTGACGGGGCTGATCTCGGATATCGCCTCGAGCACGGTCGCGATCTCGTGCCCGGCCAGGCTGTAGTAACGGTGCCTGCCCTGCCGGGTCACGGCCACCATGCCGCCGTCGAGCAGCTTGCCGAGGTGCGCGCTCGCCGTGGCCGGGCTGACCCCGGCGATCTGGCTGAGCTCGCCCGCCGCCAGGGGATGCCCGCTCAGCAGGGCACCGAGCATCGTCGCCCGGGCCGGGTCGGCCATGAGCGCCGCCACCGGCGCGATGTCCGCGCCGTAGCCGCTGGGAGTCCTGGTGCCGTTCGCTGCAGACATATTTCGACCGTAACCCAACTATTCTTCGACCAGGATCGAAGCATGACCGACCAGAACCCCGCAGCCGCCGTCGTCACCAGCGTGGACCAGTGCCTGGACCTGGCCCTGACCTGGCACGCCTGGGACGGCAGGCCGATAGCGCGCATCATCGACGATCTGCCCAGCACCTGGGCCCCGCACAAGGCCATCCGCCGCATCACCGACCACCTGATCGACCACCTGCACGAGATCGAGGCCTTGCTGGCCGGCGCCGAGCCGGTGCCGGACGAGTGGCACGGCCGGATGGTGACCCTGGACTCGGACTGGGCCAGGTTCACCGAACTCGACTACGACGAGGCACGGTCCCGGCTGCGCCGGCTGGCCCGTTGCTACCTGCTGCGCTACGAGATGGCGGGGCCGGAAGCCTGGGACGCACCCCGCGGCGAGGCCTGGACCCTGCGCCAGATCGCCGAGCACGTCAGTGGTGTGACGTTCTACGCCGAGCAGGTCGGCCGGCTGCTCTGACCGCCGGAACCCGGTTGCCCCGGCGGCCGGAACACCCTCGTTCCGGGGGATGTTGAGTTTGCTGCCGGACCAGGATCGGCTACAGTTCTGAAACGCACGCCGGCGATGCCCGGCGCGTGCGGACGTGGCTCAGCTGGTAGAGCATCACCTTGCCAAGGTGAGGGTCGCGGGTTCGAATCCCGTCGTCCGCTCGGAGGTGCCGGACGCCGTCCCCGCGAGCCGACGGTCCGCACGGCTCTTCGGTACCAGCGGCGGGCTCCCATGGGGGTTCTCCTTTGGCGGAATGGCCGAGTGGCTTAGGCAAGGGCCTGCAAAGCCCTGTACGCGGGTTCGATTCCCGCTTCCGCCTCGGGCGCTTAGCTCAGTGGGAGAGCGCTTCCCTGACACGGAAGAGGTCACAAGTTCAAATCTTGTAGCGCCCACCAAACCCGCAGGTCACAGGCCAGTTTCCAGATCTTGGAACTGGCCTGAAGATCGTCCGCCATCGGTCCATCAGCCGGGCGCGCTAGGCCCGGCTCATGCGCGCCTCGACAAGGCGCTCAACCTCATCCTTAGTCGCTGTCGGCAGGCCGCGTTGCAGGGCTGCCCTGGCGTAGTCCTCAGTCACCAGCCACGTGGACAGGGCCGCCGCCAGCAAGCCGAGACCAGCAAGCGCCGTGCGCTGCTGACGCCAGGTCACCCAGGCCACCGAGCGGAACGCGGGCGGCCGTGCAGCCGCAATGGGCGAGGGTCCTTGTCGTAGGTGGTCCTACAGCGCTGCCGGGAGGGACCATGGGGTCGGGGAAGTCGGCGAAGAAGCGGCGGCCCCGCCTGGTCTTTCCGGGGCGGAGCGGCCGGGGAAGACAGGTGCGCTGATGGCCAGGGCGGCGGTTCGGGAAAATGTGACGCTTGCCGGACGGCCGGGGTCCTACCGCTGCATGGCCGGCTGGAGGAGGCCGGCTATGAGCAGGTGGACCAGGCGGCGGGCGTCGTAGCCGGAGTCACTGTCGGCGCCGACGCAGAGGTTGCCGATGCCGTGCATCAGGGAGAGCGGGTCCATGCCGGGGCTGATCTCACCGGCGGCGACGGCGGCGTCGAGCAACTGGGCGCAGACGGGGACGAGGCGGTCAAGGAAGTAGGCGTGCAGGGTCTGGAAGCGGGCGCTGTCGGAATGCAGCGCGCCGGCCAGGCCGTGCTTGGTGGTCAGGAAGTCGACGAACATGTCGGCCCATTTCATCAGCGCGGCGTGCGGGGTGTCGCCGCTGGCGAGCAGAGCCGGGCCTGCCTCGGCGGTGGCGTCGACCTGATGCTGGTAGACGGCGATGACGAGCTCGGCCCGGGTCGGGAAGTGGCGGTAGATCGTGCCCATCCCGACGCCGGCCTCGGCGGCGATGTCTCGCACCGGGGCGTCCACGCCGGAGACGACGAATACCTTCGCCGCGGCGTCGAGCAGTGCCTGCTCGTTGCGCTGGGCGTCGGCCCGCTTTCGCGGCGCCTTCGGCCGGGGCCTGCTGCCATGGTCCGCCATCGCGCGGAAACCTCCGTCTCCCAGCTTGCAATACGGAACAATGCTCCGTATTGTTAGTTGCGGAACAACGCTCCGCTTGTTTCAGGATGCCACATCAGGCAAGCCGGCGCCAACCCGCGCGCTTCGCCGGCTCATCTCTGTCCAGGAGGAACACCTCATGCAATACCGAACCTTGGGCCGCACGGGCCTTCAGGTCGGCTCGCTGGTGCTCGGGGCGATGAACTTCGGCGCCATCGGGCACACCACCCAGGACGAGGCCACCGCCATTGTCGACGCCTCTCTCGAGGCGGGGATCAACCTCATCAGCACCGCCGACTTCTACAGCGCCGGCCAGTCGGAGGAGATGGTCGGCAAGGCCATCGTCGGCCGCCGCGACGACATCGTGCTGGCCACCATGGCGGGCCTGCCGATGGGCCAGCAGCTCAACCACCAGGGCAGCTCGCGGCACTGGCTGTTCCGCGCGCTGGATGACAGCCTGCGCCGCCTCGGCACCGACCACATCGACCTGTACCAGGTGCACCGCTGGGACCCGCGTACCGGTGACGAGGAGACCCTGTCGGCGCTGACCGACCTGCAGCGTGTCGGGAAGATCCGCTACTTCGGCTCCTCCACCTTCCCGCCCTACCGCATCGTGCAGGCCCAGTGGGCCGCCAAGGAGAACCACCTGAGCCGGTACGTCACCGAGCAGCCCGCCTACTCGATCCTGCAGCGCGGCGTGGAGTCCGACGTTCTCCCGGTCACCCAGGAGTACGGGATGGGCGTGCTGACCTGGGGGCCGCTGGCCTCAGGCTGGCTGACCGGGGCTATCCGCGCCGACCGGGAGATCACCAGCTACCGCTCGAAGGTCTTGCCACAGCGCTTCGACACCACCATCCCCGTCAACGCCGCCAAGCTGGAAGCCGTCGAGCGGCTGGCGAAAGTCGCCGACCAGGCCGGCCTGACGATGATCCAGCTGGCGCTCGGCTTCATCACCGCGCACCCCGGCGTGACCAGTGCCATCATCGGCCCGCGCACGACGGACCAGCTGCGCTCCCAGCTCGCCGCAGCAGACACCGTACTGCCGCCCGGCGTGCTGGACGCGATCGACGAGATCGTCGCCCCCGGCACCGACCTCGCCCCGCAAGAGAAAATGGATACACCGCCGTCCCTGCTCGACCCGTCCCTGCGGCGCCGGTGATGGCGGCCGCGGCCGGATCCCGGTTCGGCATCAGCACCCCCCCGCAGCAGGTCAGCTACGCCGACATCCTGCGGGTGTGGCGGGAGGCCGACGACGTCGAGGAGATCGAGCACGCGTGGCTGTTCGACCACCTGATGCCGATCGCCGGGGATCCCGGCGGGCCGATCTTCGAGGGCTGGACGCTGCTGCCGGCGCTCGCCGCTCAGACGCGGCGGCTGCGCCTGGGGCTGCTGGTGACGAGCAACCGGTTCCGCCCGCCGGCACACCTGGCGAAGATCGCCGCGACGGTCGACCACGTCTCCGGCGGGCGGCTTGAGTTCGGCATCGGCGCGGGCTCGCGGCCAGGGCATCCGCTGGCCCGGCGCGAGTACGCCTGCAACGGCCTGCCGTATCACGAGGCCGCCCACGCGGTCGGCAGCCTGGGCGAGGCGTGCACGATCATCCGGCGGCTGTGGACCGAGGACGAGCCGTTCGACTTCGACGGCGCCTACTACCAGCTGACCGGGGCGTACGGCAGCCCCAAGCCGGTCCAGCGGCCGTATCCGCCGGTCCTCATCGGCGGGCAGACCACCCCGACGCTGCGAGTGACCGCCAAGCACGGCGACATCTGGAACGTGCCCGGCGGCGACATCGACCACGCCGTCAGCCGCAGCGCCGTGCTGGACCGGCTGTGCGCGGAGATCGGCCGCGACCCGGCGTCGATCACCCGGTCGATCATCCTGCACGTCCCCTACGACCAGCCGGGCCGCACCAGGGATGAGATCGCGAAGGCCTACGACGGCGGCTTCCGGCACTTCATCCTGGCGCTCGGATCCCCGTATCCGGAGCAGGCCGCCCGCTGGGTGGCCGACGAGATCATCGCCAAGTCGGCTCAGCCCTGGCCAGGCAGCGACCCGCGCCCGCCCGCAGACCCTGCACCAGCACCGACCTCCGCTCCGCACGCGACCAGCCCGACATGAGCCATTGTGGTCACGGGGGTGGCGCTGAGGTCAGCCGTTCGGGCGGCGGGTAAAGGCGCGAGGATGGTAATCACGGACGCAGCTGTGGGTGGCGAAACGCGCGACAATTGGCGCGGAAACCGAGTTCCAAGAGCAGAACGGGTCCACACCTGCTGGTCCATAACGGCCATCCACAGGCGATGTAGGCGGCGAGGCGGGTGTCCTGGGCCTGGATCGAGTAGGGCTGGTGCTCGTCGTCGGTGGACCGGCGCACGTAGGCGCCGACCCGTACCTCGGCGGCGGTCAGCCGGTCTGGTGGAGATGAGGACGGGTGTCGCATCGGCTGGCGTGCCTTTCAGCAGGCGGCCCGGCAGGGCAGTGGCCAGTGTCGCTCCGCTCCTTGCCGCCGGGCAAGCTGCCCGCTCCTGCGACGGTGGCGGCCCACCGGGCGATCAGGGCGGCCAGCGCGGTCACGGCCTGCTCGTACTGGCGGGCGGTCATCGGCGTCGTCTCGGCCGCGGGGGACGGTCACCTTCGGGCCGGAAGTGCTGAGTCTGGTCATAGGCGCGGCTCGGTCCGTACGCGCCGCCTTGCTGACACCTATATAAATCGCCTCGCGCGGGCGAAGATTCACGCCGCGGCCGGAATTCGGGCCACCCGCTGGGCGGCGGGGCGCCATACGCCTGACACCGGCAGATCCCGTCTGCGCGCAGTCCGCTGCTTGTGGCGGACGCGCCTGCTGCCCGGCGGACAGAGCGAGCAGGCTAGCAGCTCCCGTGCGCCGCCGCGCAGCCCGCAGCGGCGGCAATTCGAGGGCATTGGTCTTGGTGACGTGCGCGCCGAACAGCCGGGAGGCGAACGCCGAGTGACGATGGGTGGCACACCGGCATCATGCCCGCACCCCAACCGGCCCGCCCTTCAGCCGAAAACTGGCTCAGGTACGATCCGGCAGCGGCTCCTGCGCGGTCGCCGCGCCGAGGGTCCAGGGCTGGGCAGCCACGAAGTCGGCACGATGACAGGCCGCCGCGCGCGGCCAGTCGGGTAGGAGGGGGAGCTCGGACCGGCACCGGTCTTCCGCGTAGGCGCAGCGCGGCGCGAACGGGCAGCCAGTTGCCGGCAGGCCCGCGCTGGCTGCCGCCGAGGTCGAAGGGCCGACTGCCAGGCGGTGCGGGCGCGGCCCGGTGACCTTCGGCGCGCTCAGGAGCAGGGCCCTGGTGTAGGGGTGCCGCGGGCCGGTGTACAGGTCGCGCAGCGGCCCCCGCTCAACCACCCGGCCCGCGTACATGACATACACGTCCGTGCAGAGCTGTGCGAGGACTCCCATGTCATGGGTGATGAGCAGCAGCGACATGCCCGAGCCGGCCACAAGATCGTTGAGCAGGTCGAGCACCGTCGCCTGGACGGTGACGTCCAGTGCTGACGTCGGCTCGTCTGCGATGAGCAAGCGCGGCTGGCACGCGATCGCCATCGCGATGAGCACCCGCTGCCGCATACCGCCCGACAGCTGGTGCGGGTAGGAGGCCAGCACGCTCGCCGACTCGCGGATCTCGACGGCATCCAGAGCTGATGTCGCCGCCGTGCGCGCGTCGCTCCTAGACAGGCCCTGGTGCACCCGCAGCACGGCGGTGAGCTGGGCGCCGATCGTGAACACCGGGTTGAGCGACGTAGCGGGGTCCTGAAACACCATGGCGATGTCCCCGCCGCGCATCCGTCGCAGCTCCCGGCTTGACAGCCGGAGCATGTCGCGGCCGTCGAACGTGATCGCTGAGCCACTGCCGTAGCGGGTGCGCCTGCGGTCATGGAGCCTGAGCACCGACAGGGCCGTGACCGTCTTCCCCGACCCGGACTCGCCGATAACTCCCACCCGCTGCCCGGCGGCGACCTGCAGGGAAACGCCGTGCACCACCTCGGTCCCTGGCCGTCCGGAGCGGAACGTGACGCTAAGGCCGCTGATGTCCAGCAGCGGGGTGGCCTGGGCCGGCGCAGCCGGGGACTCTGTCATGCTGCACCTCTACTCTGCGGGGGCACGCCCGCCCAGACCTGATCGGCGTGATGGCAGGCCACCATGTGGCCGTCGGCGCGCTCCAGGAGCTCGGGCGCGGTCTCCCGGCACACCGACGTGACGAACGGGCAGCGGTCGGCGTAGACGCAGCCGACGGATACGCTCGCCGCATCCCTAGAGCCGACGGTGTCCGCGCGCAGGTAGACCCGGCTGTGCAGTTCCTGGGCGTCCGGGTCGGGACTCGGCATCGCCTCGAGCAGGGCTCTGGTGTAAGGGTGAGCGGCCCTTGCGTAGATCTGCTCGGCCGGCCCGGATTCCACGATGGTGCCGAGGTACATGACCGCGATGGACTGCGAGACCTGCCGGACGACGCCGAGATTGTGGCTGATGAACAGCAGGGTCAAGCCCAGGTCGGCTTGCAGGTCCATCAGCAGGTTCACCACCTGGGCCTGGACCGACACATCCAGCGACGAAGTGACCTCGTCGCACACGATGAACTCGGGAGAAGTGGCCAGCGACCTGGCGATCGCCACCCGCTGCCGCTGCCCGCCGCTCAGCTGATGCGGGTACCTCCCCAGGAAGCCTGCGTTCAGCGTTACTTTCTCCAGCAGCGAGACGATGAGCTCCACGGCCTGGTTGCCCGTCGCGATCGCGTGCGCCTTCACGGGCACGCCGATGAGCTGACGCACCGTCATCCGCGGGTCGAGGCTCGCCGACGGGTCCTGGAACACCATCTGCATGCGGCGCCGCAGCAGCCGCATCTCGGTGCCCGCAAGACCCAGGATCTCCCGTCCGTCGAACGTGACGCTGCCGGTCGCTGCTACCAGGTTGAGCACCGCCAGCCCTGTCGTCGTCTTGCCGGAGCCCGACTCGCCAACGAGACCGAGCGTGGCGCCGCGCGGAACCGACAGCGTGACGCCGCGGACTGCCGCGTTGCTGTCCCCCGCCCCGCCGGCCAGCCGACGGCGCGCGTAGGTGACGCGCAGGTCGCTGGCCTCCAGAAGCGGCGGGGCGCCAGCGGGGCGCGGCTCATCAGCCGGCGGCCGCGAGTCGGACAGATCAGCACTGGCTGCCATGCTGCTCCTAACGCCGTCGCAGCGGGTCCATCGACTCGGAGATCAGGTCCCCGGTGATGAGCAGCAGGGCTGCGACGATGGTGATGACCAGGCCACAGGTGATCGCGTACAGCGGGTCGCTGTGGTAATAGTTCGACGAGTCGAGCAGCAGGCTGCCCCAGGTGATAGACGGCGGCTGCACACCGACGCCCAGGTAACTCAGCCCCGCCTCGGCGAGGAGCGCCGTGGCCATCAGCTGCGGCACGAGGACGAGCAGCGGACCCATGATGTTGTGCAGGATGTGCACGATGATGATTCGCCGGTTGGTCAGGCCCGCCGCGCGCGCGGATAGCACGTAGCCGCGGCTGTAGACCGCCATCGTCTGCGCCCTGGTCATCAGCAGCACCTGCGGGAAAAACGCGAACCCGAAGATCGCGATCAGCGTGCCCGCGGAGGCCCCGAAGCTGCCGACGACCAGCAGCGCGAACAGCACGATCGGGAAGGCCAGGATCCCGCCGGTGAGGCTGGTCATGATCTCGTTCACCACGCCACGGCGCAGGCCTGCCAGCAGCCCGAGCGGGACTCCGATGGCGTAAGCGATCGCGACGCCGAACAGGCAGATCTCCGCGTCCAGCCTGGTCCCGTAGATGATCCTGGTGAAGATGTCAGCGCCCGCCTCGTCGGTGCCGAGCAGGTGCCGGGACGACGGGCCCGCCAGGATCGCCGACGGGTCGATCGCGTACGGGTTCAGCGAGGTGTAGGCGCGCGGGTAGATCGCCGCCAGCGCGACCAGGAGCCAGATCACGATCATTACGCACCTGGCCGGGCTGGGCAGCCGGCGCAGGCCCAGCCGGCTGATGATCACGGCCGTCCGGATGCCAGGGCCGCCATCGTGCACGCGCTCGGTCATGCCTGCCTCGGGTCTGCCCACCGCGACAGCAGGTCAGCAAGCGTCGTCACGACGATGACCACAACGGTGATGAGCAGGACCCCGCCCTGCACCAGCGGGTAGTCCTTCTGGACGACGCCCTGGAGCATGAGCTGGCCGATCCCGCCCAGACCGAAAACCTGCTCCACCAGGATCGCGCCGCTGATCAGCGCCGCGAACTGCACGCCCACGATGGTGATCAGCGTTATCAGCGCGTTGCGCAGGGCATAGCGAAATTGCACTGCCCGCTCGGCGATGCCCATCGCCCGCGCCGTCCGGACGTAATCCTGGCCGAAAATCTCGCACATCTCCACGTACACATACCGGGTCAGCACTCCGACCAGGTACACCACCACCGTCGCGACCGGCAGGATCATGCTCCGCACGAACCCGCCCGGATCTGAGGGCGGAACGAATCCGGTGGCCGGCAGCAGGTGCAGCTCCACCCCGAACACGATGACCAGCAGGATCCCGAGCCAGAACGTCGGGGTGGCCAGGCCCAGCGCCGCCAGCGCCCGGATCAGCCGGTCGACCGGGCCCGACCGCCGGTGCGCAGCGATGGTGCCGATGAGCACCGACAGCGGGACGGCGATGATGAGCGAGAGCACGAGCAGCCAGGTGGTCGGCGTGGCCGCCTGGGCCAGCAGGTGCACGACCGGCGCACCGTTCTGGTTGGACCTGCCGAGGTTCCCGCTGAGAATGCCCCGCAGCCAGAGGAGATACTGCACCGGCAGTGGCCGGTTCAGGCCCATCTGCTGGTGCAGGCGTGCCAGCTCAGCCTTGTAGCCAGGCTGCCCTGCCGCGTCGGGGCCCAGCAGCAACGCTGCCGGGTCCCCCGGCGTCAGCCTGAGCGCCATGAACACCAGGATCGACACGACCAGCAGCACGCCGGCGGTGCGGGCCAGCCGGATGCCGATCTGAGTGGCGCCCAGGCTTGTGGCTTTCATCTATTTGGCGACCTTGACCCCGGCGAACAGGCCGAAGCCCAGCGAGTTCATCACGTATCCGGAGACCTTGTTGCTGGCAACCGACAGCTCTGGCTCCCGCATGACGATCATCACGGGATCCTCGTTGACCAGCTGGTCCTGCAGCTCGCCGTAGATCGCCTTCCGCTTCGACTGCACGGTGGTGGACACCCCCGCGGCCATTTCAGAGTAGAACGCAGCGTCCTTGAAGTCCTTCTGATGCGCGCTCATGATGACGGTATAGAAGGAGCCCGGATCGGCGGTCTCCGGGAACGTGTTCCAGGAGATCTCGTAGTCGACGGCCAGCCACTTGGTGAGCCAGGCCGACAGCGGCATCACATCAACGTTGAGCTTGACGCCGATCTGGGCCAGCGAGGATTGCCAGACGCGGCCGAGCTGCACCCCGTCCGGGTAGCCGCTGGGAATGATGAACGTCAGGGTCGGGTGCGGGTCCTTGGCCTGCGCGAGCAGCTGCTTGGCCTTGGTCAGGTTGTAGTTGTAGCCAGTCTCGGCCTTGTAGGCGAACGACGTGGGCGGAACGGGCGTCCAGGTTGGCGTGCCCAGCCCGTTGTAGGCGATCTTGTTGACCGCATTCTTGTCGAGCGCGTAGGACAGGGCCCTCCGCACCAGCGGGTTCGACGTCGCCGGGTTGGAGGAGTTGAACTCGACGAGCTCCAGCGAGTTGGACGTCTGCGGCTGGACGACGTGCGCGACTGACTTGGTGACCTGCGCCACCGAGGTCGGGGGCAGCGTGGCGACGATGTCGACGTTGCCAGCCGCCAGGTCGGTCAGCGCGGTCGTGGTGTCGGTGATCGGCTTCAGAATCAGGGTTTTGTACGCAGGCTTCGCGCCGAAGTAATCGTCATTCCTGGTCAGGACGATCTGGCTGTTAGGTGTCCAGGAGACGAACTTGAACGGCCCGGTGCCGATGGGGGTCTTCCCGACCTCCCCCAGTTTGTTCGGCGCCACCATCGCGATCTTCGCGAGCCCATCGAGGAACGGTGCGTACGGTTTGCTGAGCGTGATCACTAGCTTGTACGGATTGGGTGCGGCGAAACTGGTCGCGTTCTGCACCGGCACGTCCCACAGGCTCTTCGCCGCGAGCACCGCATGGAACGACTTGATGGCCGCCTGCGCGTTGAACGGCTCGCCGTCGGTGAACTTGACGCCATGACGCAAGTTGAAGGTCCAGACGGTTCCGCTGGGATTCGATGACCAGGACGTCGCAAGGTCAGGCTCAGTCCCCAGCGTGGGCGAGTACTTCACCAGCCCGTCAAAGACCGTGTACTGGATCGAGTAGCCGTAAGCGATGAGCGTGTCTGTATACGGGTTGTAGTTAGTGATGTCACCGGGAATCGCGACCGTGACGGTCTGCTGCACCGATGAAGATGACCCGCCCGATGACGAGGAGTTGATCCCGCCGCCGCAGCCTGCGGCGGCGGTCACCCCCAGTGCCACCGCCAGCGTTGCGATGAGCCGACCGGTTCTATGCAGGCGCATGAAATTTCCTTTCTTCCTCCGACTGACAGACCATGGCCGGCGGGGCACCGAACTGGTACGGGCGGCAAGTCAGAGGCAGCGCGCGGACCGGGCAACCATAACCTACCGAATCAGGGTTCTACGGTCCAGACCGTGTAACTTTTCGGTTACGAGAGGACGTCCGGATTAATGCAAGCAAAGCCACGTGGCCTCGAGCACAGTGCGGTGGTCACGCGGAGCACTGTTGGCTCAGGCCAGCGTGCTGATGCCCACGATCTCAGCCCGCTCGGCTCGCGTGCGGAAAGTCACCCGAGTTCGGTCAGACCGAAAGAGGTCATACGACCACTCGAACACTCGCCCGTCTGCAGTCGATGACGTCCGGCTGATCGCCAGCAGCGGTGCGCCCACCGCCACGCCGAGCGCGGCAGCCTCGCTAGCCGCGGCCCCGGCAACCTCGAGGTGCTCGACGACGTCGTCAGGCGAGACCCCGTAGTGCTCTCTGAGCAGGTCGTAGATCGACCCGCCCAGCGGGAGGTCGAGCAGTCCGGGGAACATGTCGGCGGGGAACATGGCCCGCTCCAGGGACAGCGGGATGCCATCGGCCAGCCGGATCCGGACGATGTCGATGACAAGGCTGCGCGCAGGCACCGACAGCCTGTCCGCGATCAGCTCATCCGCGCTGGTGATGGTCGCCGACACCGTCCTGGTCCCGGCCACGAAGCCCTGCCTCCGCAGGTACTCGGGCAGGCCGACCACCACGGATACGTCACGCTCGACCTTTGCCTGCGCCATGAACGTGCCACCAGCCCGGCCCGGCACGCGGCGCACGACACCCGTCTGCGCCAGGACGGCGAGGACCTGCCGCAGCGTAGATCGGCTGACAGACAGCCGCGTGGCGAGCTCGCGCTCGGTTCCGAGCTTGTCGCCGGGGCGCAGCGTCTCGGCCGCGATGATGTCCAGCAGCTGCAGGCGCGCCGCCTCGACCAGCTGGGTCTCGGCGGCCAGCGCTGACATGGCCGGCATTTCCGCCGGGATTGACCCGGCACCAATCGAATGCACCGCGTCTGCTGCCTGCTGCACGTCCGTCACCCCATGGCTTCCAGCAACTCGGAAATGGTTTGCCCGCCATCGATGACCATCGTCTGGCCGGTGATACACGCCGCCTCGTCCGAGGCCTGGAACAACGCCGCCCTAGCGATGCCGCCGATGCTACCAAGCCGCCCGAGCATTCGGTCTGACACGAGGGACCGATGCCGGCGCCGCCGATGCTACGCCGAGTGGGCCGTCCGCGAGACCGGCTTCGACGTCGCCGAGCGCAAGGTCAGCAAGAACGCGGCCTCCTCGCTCGGGATCTGCCCGGCCGGCGTGGCGGAATCGCGACCCCGGCGGTCCGGCATCACCGGCCGGGAGTGACGGGACGGTCCCCGAGGCGGGACGAGGCGGCGAATCTGTCCAGGATGTTCCGGGTGATCGCCTGCACCCGGGGATCCGGGCCATTGCGGGGCACGTAGTCGCGGGGCCGCTGGTAGCCCGGCGGCGCCGACAGGCCGTCGGCCCAGTAGATCGTCGCCGCGTTGAACACCAGGCTGCCGCTCGCCGTCGCGTACACGGTCGCGGCGTACGGCCCGCTGCCGTAATGGCTGCTGACGGTGCCGGCGGCGACCACGTCGGGCCTGCGTAGCTCGCTGACCAGCCCGTGGGTCTCCCACCCGACGAGGCCCGGGATGCCGTCGCCGTCCCGCATCCCCGTCCCGGCGAAGATCCAGTGGTCTGGCAGCACGCAGGTCCAGTCCGCGCCGCCCATGACCGGGAACGTCGACCGGCTGCCGAGCAGGTCCCTCGAGTCCGGCGCCTGATGCGGGAGGTAGGACGAGGTCGGCGTCGTGGTCAGCGTCTGCTCTTCCCAGGCCGAGAAGCTGTCAGTCCGCACCAGCGAGCGCGGCGGGTAGGCCGCGGGCGTCAGCTGCCCGGCCACCGAGTTCCCGGAGAAGAAGCCGACGTTCAGCCCTTCGTCGACCGCGGCGTAGAGGTTGTCGTACATGCGCTGCGTGTAGTACTCGTCGTGGCCGACGGAAAGGAATCCCCTGGCCCGCCGCAGCGTGCCGGGTTCGCCGTCCAGGTCCAGGCCGCTGATGTAGCTGACGTCATACCCTTCCTGCTCGGCCCAGTGGGCGAACGGGAACTCCCACAGTAGCCACTCCCCCGAGCCCTCCGACAGCGGGTAGTCCCCGAGCTGCCGGTATTTGCCGTACGGACGGTCGAAGCTCACGCCAACCCCCGGCCCGACGTACATGCCATTGTGCGCGCCGTCGTCATAGAGCGAGCACTGATCGGGCCAGCGGTTGTACCCCTGCCAGGTCAGATCCGAGCACAGCTGGATCAGGTCGCAGGGCCGGTCATCTTTCACGATGAAGACCACGTAGCTCTGGTAGCCGGAGTCGTGCGCGGTGAGCTTGCCGAGGTAGACGCCGCTGAGCCAGTCGGTCGGGATCGTGAACGTCAGTGATGGCTCCCAGGCGCAGGCACGGATCCGGAACGGCCCGAAGTCCGGGGTCGGCTGGATGGCGCCGGGCAGTCCGTCGTCCCGCCGGACCAGGCGCCCCCCAGCGCCGCCGTAGTACCCGGTGCGGTACCACTCCACCGACCAGTTCGTGGCGGGACTCGTGCTCACGTACAGCGTGAGCTGCTCGCCCGCGCGCACGCTCGCGGCCGAGCAGTAGCCCTCGATAGCGATCGCCCGGGTGCCGCAGGCCACCGGCGCCGGGCGGTCCAGCAGCCAGTCGCGCGTTCCAGGCCGGGCGTTCTCCGCCCGCACGGGACTGTCGTGCACGTGCTCCTCCTCGGTAAAGACCGCAGCTGTCCTGCCGCAAGTCGGGCGTGTTGCCTGTTCACGGTGTTACCGGCTGGTGCGGTTACCAGTTGGCACGCGCGTCCACGGGCCAGATGCCGACCAGGGTGTCGCCGGACACGCAGTGAAAGACCGGGTACAGCGGCACCGTGTACCAGGCGTGTGGTGGGATGAGCACCACCCGGTCCCCGACGGAGGGGGCCGGCGCTTCGGCGGGCAGGTCGATCCGGCCGAGGTCGTCGCCCACGATCGAGTACCGCGATCCCGGCGGCGCACCGGACACGATGAGGGGCTGGACCGGGCCGAAGAGTCCGTCGATCTCCTTGCCGCCTGCGTCGGTGATCACGTAGCCGTCGCCCGGCGAGCTGATCACGGTCGCGTGCACGCTCAGCGCGGCGCCGAACGGCGCGGGCTCATCCGGCCGCAGCTGCACGGTCAGATAGCTGGCGTCCATGACCACGTACGTGCCGGCCTGCACCTCGGTGAGCACGCCCGCCCGGTAGTCGATGTCGTGGGTGCCGGTGCCGCTGCCCGAGACGATGCCGGGCGGCAGGCCCGCATCTGCCAGCGCCTGGACGATGTCACCGAGCTGGCGGAGCAGCGGCAGCGACGCGCCTTCACGGTCGGAGTATGCCGGGATCGAGAGGATCGTGCCGTTGTAGCCCTGCAGGCCGGCGAAGCGCAGGCCCGGCGTGTCCGCGACGCGCCGGGCCAGCTCGAGCGTGCCGGCGAGGTCGGGGCTGCCTGTCCGCCCCCCGCTCATCGCGAAGTCCGCCAGCACCGCGAGGTCGCGGCCCGAGCGGCGGGCTGCCGCGCCGAGGTCAGCCACATTGGCGGGAGCGTCGGCCGCGACGATGAGCTCGGGGGCGCGGGCATTCAGCTCCGCGATGCGCGCCAGCCGCTTCGGCGACGTGACGCTGGAGAAGAGCAGCACGCTCGGGATGCCTGCGTCAACCGTGACCTCAGCCTCGGCCAGCGTCGCGCAGCAGACCCCGAGCGCGCCGGCGGCCATCTGGCGGCGGGCCACCTCGACCGACTTGTAGACCTTGAAGCACGGCCGGAGCGCGTACCCGCATTGCCGGGCGTGCGCCGCCATGACGGCGATGTTGCGATCGAGGATGTCCAGGTCCAGCACCAGGGCTGGGGTCTCAAGCTGATGGCGGGATCCGGCCACGCCGACTAGCTCAGCGTTCGGCCCGCCTGCCGGGCCGGGCTGCGCGGGCTCAGGATGCACGTCATGGGGCATGACGTCAGGCTGCACGAGCTGCACCTCCGATTAGGCGGCCGGTGACGCAGCGATCGTGACATACCAAATGGCCGACTGGCAAGAGCCCTTGGTCGGACCGTAAGTTAGCCTGGCCGGGGCAGCAGACAGCCGACCGGCGGCAGCCCCGGTGATAACAGGTATCGGAGGTCCGGCAGGTGTTCAGCGGCGTTGCGCAGGCGATCAGGGAGGAACTCGCCGAGATCCGCTCCGCGGGCCTGGAGAAGGCCGAGCGCGTCATCGTGAGCCCGCAGGGACCGGGCATCGGCATCGCCGGCGGCCAGCAGGTGCTCAACTTGTGCGCGAACAACTACCTCGGCCTGGCAGACGACCCTCGTGTCGTGGCCGCCGCCAAGGAGGCGCTGGACCGGTACGGCTTCGGCCTGGCCAGCGTTCGGTTCATCTGCGGCACCCAGGACATCCACAAGAAGCTGGAGCAGCGCATCTCCGGTTTCCTCGGCACGCAGGACACCATCCTGTACTCCTCGTGCTTTGACGCCAACGGCGGCCTGTTCGAGACGCTGCTGAGCGAGGACGACGCCGTCATCAGCGACGAGCTGAATCACGCCTCCATCATTGACGGGATCCGGCTGTGCCGGGCCAGGCGGCTCCGGTACCGCAACCGCGACATGGCCGACCTGGAGGCCCGGCTCAAAGAGTGCGCCGGCACGCGGTGGCGGCTGATTGCCACCGACGGCGTGTTCTCGATGGACGGCTATGTGGCGCCGCTGGCCGCGATCTGTGACCTGGCCGACCGGTACGACGCGATGGTCATGGTCGACGACTCGCACGCGGTGGGATTCGTCGGCGCCACCGGCCGGGGCACGCCCGAGCTACACGGGGTCAGCGACCGGGTGGACATCATTACGGGAACCCTGGGCAAGGCGCTGGGCGGGGCCGGCGGCGGCTACACGAGCGGGCGCGCGGAGATCATTGACCTGCTGCGGCAGCGGTCGAGGCCGTACCTGTTCTCGAACTCGGTGGCCCCCGCAGTGGTGGGCGCCTCGCTCCGGGTGCTGGACCTGATGGAGAGCGGGGAGGACCTGCGCGCGCGGCTGCGCGAGAATACGGCCTGGTTCCGCGAGCGGATGATGGCCCTCGGATTCGAGATCCTGCCCGGAGACCATCCCATCGTTCCCGTCATGATCGGCGATGCCGCGACGGCCACGCGCATGGCCGACCTATTGCTAGCCAGGGGCGTGTACGTGATCGGGTTCAGCTACCCCGTTGTCCCGGTCGGGAAGGCACGCATCCGGACGCAGGTATCAGCCGCGCACCGGCGCCAGGACCTGGAAGCCGCAGCTGACGCCTTCGCCGCCGTGCGTGCCGAAATGGGCTGAACGCCGCTCTCGGTCTTGTCCGGCGCAAAATCGGTAGGTTATGGTTGTAACCAATCATCCCGCGCCGATACCAGGTTGGCTCATGATCTAGTCGGCTTCCGGTTATTTGGTCTGCTCGACTGTGGCGTGCCCGTGACGCGGCGGGTCAGGAGCCAGAGAGGAAACGCGAAGATGTCGCTTGACGAGCGCATAGCGAGCCGGGTCGAGAGCATGCGCGAGGAAATCCTCACGACCTCGTCGCAGCTGATCCAGATCGAGAGCGTCAACCCGCGCTATCCCGGCACGACGTACGAGGACGTCGTCGGCGGCGAGGGTGATGCAGCCCGTTTCATGGCCAAGATCTACAAGGAGACCGGCGGCGACATCAACTTCGTGACCGTGGAGCCGGGCCGTGACAACGCGGTCGCGACATTCACGGGCACCGGCGGCGGCCGGTCGCTCATCCTGAACGGTCACGTCGACACCGTCCCGGTCGGCGACCCGGCGGACTGGGACGGCGATATGCCGTTCAGCGGCCTGCTCGAGGACGGGAAGCTGTGGGGGCGCGGCGCGGCCGATCAGAAGACGGGCGTCGTGGCGCAGGCCTTCGCGATGGCCGCCCTGCAGCGGGAGGGCGTCAAGCTGCGCGGCGACGTAATTGTCGAGGCCGTCGTCGGGGAGGAGGTCATGGACCACGAGGCGGGCGTGTCCGCCACGATCGCCAGCGGCTACCGGGCCGACGCGGCGATCGTGTCCGAGCCGACCGCGCCGCCGGACTCGCTGTGCGTCGTTCCCACCTCACCCGGCCTGCTGTGGTTCACGGTGACCGTGTCGGGGAAGGCGAGCCACTCCTCGGTGCGCGACGAGCTGATCCGGGCCGGCGGCGCCGGCGAGGCCATTGCGGTGAACGCGATCGAAAAGTCGTTCGTGATCATCGATGCGCTGCGCCGCCTCGAGGAGGAGTGGGGGATCACCAAGCGGCACCCGCTGTTCCGCCCCGGTCACTTCACGATCCATCCCGGGGTCATCAGCGGCGGCCCGCACGGCGCACTCGTCCCGTTCATCATCTCGCAGGTCTGCACGATCGAGTACGCCTGCTGGTACAACCCCGTCGAGGACGTCGACGCGGTCAAGGCGGAGCTGGCGACCCAGATCGAGCGTGCCTGCCAGCTCGACTCCTGGCTGCGAAGGCATCCCGCCGAGATCACCTGGAACCTGCACTGGGCGCCGTTCACGACGCCGGTCGACGCGCCGATCGTCTCGGCGGTCGCTGCCGCGCATGAGCGGGCCGGCGGCGGCGCGCCGCGAGTCAGCGGCGCCGTGGCGGGCTTCTGCGCCGTCTGCGACGCGACGTTCCTTTCCGGTGCGGGTATCCCGACCGTCGTCTACGGGCCGGGCTCGATCCTGCAGGCGCACACGGCGAACGAGTGGGTGGACACCGAGGAGATCATCGCGGCGACCAAAACCTTCGCGCTGGCCACGCTCGACTGGTGCGGGCAGGGCTGAGCGTCATGACAGCAGCAGACATCACCAGCCGCGAGACGGCGGTAGAAACAGCAGTATCCGCACGCGCCCGCGGGCTGGACTGGATCCTCGCGCGAATCGGCGCCTCCGGCGGCCCTCTCACCGATCCGAGAGGCGTCTACCGGGTGCCGTGGGCCCTCGCCGTGGCAGGCCAGCAGGAGACCGCAGCGAAGGTGCTGGCCTGGGCCGGCCGCGAGCTGCTGACCAGCAGCGGTGACATCGCCGGGGGAACGCTGCGCAAGAGGTTCCGCGACACCGCAGCGTCGTATCCGCTCGCCATCCTGGCCATGGGCGCCTGGCACCTCGACCGGTACGACGTCGCTGGCAAGATCATGAACACGCTCGCCGACTACCAGAACCCGGCCACCGGCGGTGCGTACTCGCAGACCCCGGAGGCGCGCACGAGTGACCCCGTCGAGGACCTGTTCCCGACGGCCCAGCTGGGGATGACAGCGGTATGCACCGGCCGCACACAGATGGCCGCCGGCGCGTACCGGTGGTTCACCGACCTGTGGGCTGCGCAGCCAGACCTGCCGGGCAGGCTGTACAGCCGGACCTGCCGCGGTGCGCTGATAACGGACGCGGAGCAGTCTGGCGACCCCTTCATGACGGTCACGGACCTGCACGGAGAGCGGCAGGCGTTCTACAACCCCGGGATCGCAGCCGCGTTCCTTGGCCGGTATCACCTGGCCACGGGTGACAGTGAGGCGCTGGCGCTCGCCGACCGGTATCTCAGCCTGTCAGCAACCGGCGGCCCGGCTCAGTTCGACTACGCCCAGTCCCGGCAGATCTGCAAGTTCGGCTGGGGCGCCGCGGTGCTCAGCGAGGCCGACCCGGGCAACGCGGCCTATGAGGATTACCTACTGCGGATGGCGCACTGGTTCGCCGACTGCCAGGAGAGCGACGGCCGGTGGCACAACTCGCCGTTCCTGAACCCCTCCCCCACCGATGACGACGACATGGAGATCACCGCCGAATTCGTTCAGCACCTGTCCTACATCCTGCTGGCCCTGGCCGAGCGGACGGCGCTGTCGGAGAATATGCCCGCGGACCTGGTCGGTCCGGCCGCGTGAACGAGGTCGACAGCCCTGAGGGTCGCGTCGCTCTCATCACGGGAGCGGCCCAGGGAATGGGAGCCGCATGTGCGCGGAAGCTGGCCGCCTCGAACCTCCGCCTGGTGATCTTCGACCTCCAGGCGGACGCCCTCACGGCGCTGGCATGCTCCCTGACGGACGCCGGGGCACAGGTGCGCGCCGTCTGCGGCGACATCGTGTCCCCCCAAGGCGGCGTCGACGCAGCACTCGAGACCTTCGGCCGGCTGGATGTCCTGGTCAACGCCGCTGGAATCCTCGAGAGCACCTCGTTTCTGGAAATGAGCGAGGCGGAGTGGGATCGCGTCGTCAGCGTGAATCTCAAGGGCGCCTTCCTCGCCAGTCAGTGCGCGGCCCGGCCCATGGTCAGGCAAGGCTGGGGCCGGATCATCCATTTCTCCTCGACGGCCGGCAAGACCTTCAGCACGCTCGGCGGCTGCCACTACACGGCAGCCAAGCACGGCGTCCTGGGCCTTGTCCGGGCCACAGCGCG
>JASHQP010000268.1 GCA_030039095.1 Streptosporangiaceae bacterium | reverse complement strand
GCGTGCTCCCGGGATAACGTGGCGGACGTGGACTCTTCCATCCTGCCCGAGAGGCAGCGGAGATGACTGACCCTCCCTTTGGCTTTGGCCTGCCCGGCGACCGCGGCCGGGATCCTGACAAGCCCGGCGGCGGCGGTGGCAGCGGCGCGGGCCCGGGTGGCCCGGGCGCTGGCGGTCCCGGCGGACCGATGGGCCCGTTCGGCGACCCGCAGCAGTTCGCCGACGCCCTGCGCCAGTTCGCCGACCTGATGTCCTGGCAGGGCGGACCGGTGAACTGGGATCTCGCCAAGAACGTGGCACGGCAGACCGTCGCGTCGCAGGGCGACGCGAGCGTTCTGGAGATCGACCGCCGCAAGACCACCGACGCGATCCGCACCGCAGACCTGTGGCTGGAGGACGCCACGACCCTGCCAACCGGCATCCGCATCGCCCAGGCGTGGAGCCGGTCGGAGTGGGTCGAGGCGACGCTCCCGGTCTGGTCGAAGCTGTGTGACCCGATCGCGGCCCGGGCCGTCGAGGCCATGGGCGGGATGCTGACCGAGGACCCCGAGGAACTCGCCGGGGAGCTCCCGCCCGAGATGCGTTCCGCGATGACCGCCTTGACCGGGGGGTTCGGCGCGCTCGGCGGGCTCGGCCAGATGATGCGCAGGATCGGCGGGATGATGGTCGGCGGCCAGACCGGTGCGGCGGTCGGGGCGCTCGCGCAGGAGGTCGTCAGCTCCACAGACGTCGGTCTCCCCCTCGGCCCGGCGGGAACGGCCGCGCTGCTCCCGGCCAACGTCAAGGCCTTCGGGGACGGGCTTTCCGTGAGCGAGGACGAGGTACGGCTGTTCCTGGCGCTGCGCGAGGCCGCCCATCAGCGGCTGTTCGCCCACGTGCCGTGGCTGCGCGCCCGGCTGCTGGGCGCCGTGGAGGACTATGCGCGCGGCATCACCGTGGACGCCAACGCGCTGCGCGAGGCCATGCCGCAGATCGACCCGGCCAACCCGGAGGCGCTGCGCGAGGCGCTGTCGGGCGCAGCGCTGTTCCAGCCGGAGGACACCGAGCAGCAAAAGGCGGCGCTGGCGCGGCTGGAGACCGTGCTGGCCCTGGTCGAGGGGTGGGTCGCGACCGTGGTAGACGCCGCCGCCGGCAGCCGTCTGCCCCAGGCTGACGCCCTGGCCGAGGCGATCAGGCGGCGACGGGCCAGCGGCGGCCCGGCCGAGCGGACTTTCGCGACTCTCGTTGGGCTGGAACTACGGCCTCGCCGGCTCCGGGAGGCCGCGGCCATCTGGCGCGGGCTGACCGACGCGCGCGGCATCGACGGCCGCGACGCGATCTGGGCTCACCCGGACCTGCTGCCGACGGCCGAGGACTTCGACGACCCGGATGGCTTCGTCAGGGGCCGGCCAGAGTTCGACATCTCCGACCTGGAGTCGGACAGCGCCCAGGAACCAGACGCCCAGGAACCAGGCGGCGAGGGAGGCTCGCCTCCGGGGGACGATCCGCCGACGGGCTCCTGACCCTCTGGCGGGAGGAACGGGGCCCCGCGCGGGTCTGCAATCTGCCGTCCACAGGCCGTGGACGGCGACATCCCTGCTAGACGACGTCGCGCTGGCCCAGGCGTCACGAACTCCGCAGGCACGCCGATCGCTGCCCACAGGGACGCTCCGGCGTTTCCCCAGGTTGTCCACATCGCTGCCCACAAGGGCGTATTGACCCTGCGGGGCAGCGGGCCTAGCTTCGCCAGGCAGGAGTCCCCGGGCTCCGGGCCGCACGTCTTCTGGGGAAGGGGGGCGGACGGCCCGCAGCGGAGCGAGCGGTCGCCCGCCATGTCGCTTCGGCGCCCGGGGGCCCCCCGGACCCGGTGGCCGGCGGCCACGATACGAACGAACCCGTAACGTCCGGACTGTCGGCGTCGCCTGTCACGCTCTGAGGCATGAGACCAGTGCTGAAGCGCGGGCTGCTGCCGGTATGGCGGGATCGGGACACGCTGCAGATCGGCGTCGACTCGCGGCGCGCGGTGGCGCTGTCCGGGATGGCCGGCGTGGCGTGTGTGATCGGCCTCCTCGACGGCAGCCGCGACCGGGCGCAGGTCGTCGAGACCGCCGCCGGGCACGGCATTCCCGTGAAAACCACCGAGCGGGTCCTGGACCTGCTGGCGGCCGCCGGCGCGCTCGATGACTTCCCCGCTGGCACGTTACGGCTGCTGCCCCCGCCGCTACGGGCACGCCTGGCCGCCGAGCTTGCCGCCGCGTCCCTGGCACACCGGGACGGCGATGGCGGTGCACGCACCCTGGCGCGCAGGCTCACCGCACAGATCCGGGTTCATGGCGCGGGTCCCGTGGGAACCGGGATCGCGAGCCTTCTGGAGAGGTCCGGCATCGGCCGGGTCACATCGTCGGAACCCGGAACGTTACGCCCCGGGGCCGCGCGGGCCGCTGCCGGCGGGCCCGGCACGGCGCCGTCCGGCCCGGTGCCATCTGGCATGGCCCTGCCCGACCTCGCGATCCTGGCCGGCAGGCCCTCCATGGATCTGCGGGCCAGCCTGATGCGCGACGGGGTCCCGCACCTGGCCGTGACGGCCGACGAGGCGATCGGGGTCGTCGGCCCGCTGGTCATCCCCGGCCGCACCGCGTGCCTGAGATGCCTGGATTTGACCAGGGCCGAGCGCGACCCCGCCTGGCCGCTGATCCTCGCCCAGCTCGAGGGGCGGGAACCCGATCCGCAGGCTTGCGACGCGCCGCTCGCGGCGGCCGTTGCCGCGCAGGCCGCGGCGCAGGTGCTGGCGTTCATCGACAGGGCGGTCGCGGTCGACGCGGTGGCAAATGGCACCCTGGAACTCGTCCTGCCTGGCTGGCAGTGGCGCCGCCGGACCTGGCCGCGCCACCCGGCCTGCTGGTGTGGCAGTCATGCCGCCAGGTAGCGGACAATGGGATCTTGGGAATGACATGTACCAGGGGAGGTGAAGCGGCTCGCCGTGTCCGGGCTGACAACTAGTACCTGCGTGCCGCGAAATCCGTGAGCGACCTGCCCCGCCGTGCCGTGACCCGGACGGCGAAACTCGCCACACTGCCGGTCGGTCTGGCCGGGCGGACGGCGCTCGGCCTCGGCAAGCGGATCGGCGGGCGTCCCGCGGAGGCCGTGGCGCAGGAGATCCAGCAGCGGACCGCGGAGCAGATCTTCAGGGTCCTCGGCGAGCTGAAGGGTGGCGCGCTCAAGCTCGGCCAGGCCCTGTCGATCTTCGAGGCGGCACTGCCCGCCGAGATCGCCGGGCCCTACCGGGCCACGCTGACCAAGCTTCAGGAAGCCGCGCCGCCGCTGCCGGCCGCTACCGTGCACCGGGTGCTGGTGGCCGACCTGGGCGCGGACTGGCGGGACAACTTCGCCGACTTCAGCGACAGCCCGGCGGCCGCCGCCTCCATCGGCCAGGTGCACCGCGCCACCTGGCACGACGGCCGCCAGGTGGCGGTGAAGATCCAGTACCCGGGCGCAGGGAAGGCCCTGATCAGCGACTTCACCCAGCTCAGCAGGCTCGGGCGGCTGTTCAGCGTGCTGATGCCGGGCCTGGACGTCAAGCCGCTGCTGGACGAACTGCGCAAGCGGGTCGCCGAGGAACTCGACTACCAGCTCGAGGCCGCGTCGCAGGAGGCGTTCGCGAACGCCTACTCCGGCGACCCCGAGTTCCTCATCCCGCATGTCGTCATGGCCACCGGCCACGTCCTGGTCACCGAGTGGATCGACGGCACCCCGCTGTCCAGGGTCATCGCCGAGGGAAGCACCGAGGACCGGAACCGGGCGGGCATCCTGCTCGTCAGGTTCCTGTTCTCCGGGCCGGCCCGGGCGGGCCTGCTGCACGCTGACCCGCATCCGGGCAACTTCCGGCTCATGCACGACGGCCGGCTCGGCGTCCTCGACTTCGGGGCCGTGGACCGGCTGCCCGACGGTTTCCCGCACTTCTTCGGCAAGCTGCTGCGCCTCATGCACGAGAACCGGGACATCGAGACGGTCGAGGCGGAACTACGCGTGCACGGCTTCCTCAAGGAGGACGTCGACGTCGATCTCGACGCGCTGCACGCCTACCTGGCGCCGCTCGCCGATCCGTCCAGGGTGGAGTCGTTCAAGTTCACCCGGGAGTGGCTGCGGGCCGAGGCGTCGCGCGTCACGGACATGCGGTCGGCCGCCATCGGCCGGCGCCTCAACCTGCCGCCCACGTATGTCCTCATCCACCGCGTCTCCACCGCCGGGATCGGGGTGCTCTGCCAGCTCGAGTGCGAGGGCCAGTTCCGCGCCGAAGTGCTCCGGTGGATGCCCGGCTACATCGACGAGGCAGAGCCCGCAGAAGGCGGGGCGGACGAGCCGGGCCCCGGTCGTGACGACCCGGACGGCGCCGTGGCCGGCGCGGCGAGCCCCGGGAGCTGACCGGAAGCGGCCAGGCAGCGGAAGGCAGCGGAGGGCCCGGGAGACGTGCGCCTCCCGGGCCCTCGTGCGGCGCAGGAACTGCGCCGTCTCAAGAGCTCTGCTCGGCCGCCAGTTCGACACCGAGCCGTCTGGCTTCGCGCCGTGAGCGGGCCAGCTGACGCTGCGCTCGCTCGGCCCTGCGGGTGGCCCGGGTCAGTGCGACCACCCGCGCGCCCTGACGCCCGGCCGCGGCGTCCGCCAGCATTGCCTGTTGTCGTTCGCTGACCATTTCACGGGTCAGATTCATCTGCTCCACCACCTCAACGTCTGCCATAGCGGCTGGTCAGGCCGCTACTTCGTCCTTCCTGGGCCGTCCGCGCGGCCGCTTACGCGGCACGACCTCGCCGCGAAGGAACAGCTCGCCGCCCCAGACGCCCCAGGGCTCCCGGCGCTCGAGCGCCCCGGCGAGGCACGCCATACGCGCCGGGCAGCTCCTGCACAGGTCCTTTGCGCACTCCACGTCCTGCGGAGACTCGGCGAAGAACAGGTCCGGGTCATCCGTGCACGGCAGGATCCGGCCGCTGGGAACTCCGGCCATCGTCACCGGGATCGGGGCGCCCCGCTGTGCCTGCCCCTGTGCGCTCGTGATCGCCGCTACCTGCACGGATACCGCCTCGAACCCCGCCTGGTCATCCAGAACGGCGGTGGTGCCGGGCCGATGCATCGGTGCCATCCCCTCTCATCCACTCGTCTTACGGTCTCTCACACGTCTGACAAAACGGTGGCCTCGCATGACGAAGGCCGCGGGCCCGATTTCGGGTCCGCGGCCTCTGAGGGTTCTGGCCGGTCTTTCTAGACCGGTTCCGGATCCCTCGCCGGATGCGGACCCATTGCACCACCGCCGGCGGCGATGCGGGTCGGGTACGGGTAGTTCTGCTTGCTCTGGTTGGGCCGTCCGAGAACTGCGCTCAGGTCAGCAGCCGGGTGGCGCTGCTCCGAGCCGGGAGCCCACGCGCGCGGGCGCGCAAATGCGACTGCGCCCATGCGCGGCTGAGCGGTCGGGACGGCGGCCAGCGGCAGGCAGGTGCCCATGCTGAACGGCGCGCGCGCGACGGCGGCAGCCTCGGAACCTGAATCCATCGTCAGCATCCCGGGCACCTCCTTCCATGTGGCGTCGTCAGCAGAGCCGCGGACATGGGAGAAGCCTATGTAGCCGTTCCGCGGCGGGGCAACTGGTTTTTCTCTACGAATTCTTCCGGCACGAACTCAGGTCGCCCGGGAGGTGCGAACCAGCCCCTCCTGCACCACCGAGACCACGAGGTCGCCGCCGCTCGTGTACACCTCGCCGCGCGCCAGCCCCCGCGATCCGCGCGCGACCGGTGAGTCCTGCGCGTACAGCAGCCACCGGTCGGCCCGGAACGGCCCGTGAAACCACATCGCGTGATCGAGGCTCGCCCCGCTGGTCCGCCCGTCCGCCCAGGACAGCCCGTGGGCGAGCAGCACCGAGTCGAGCAGCGTCATGTCCGAGGCGTACGTCATCAGGCACACGTGCAGCAACGGGTCGTCGGGCAGATCACCGTCGGCTCGGAGCCAGACCATGTTGCGGGTCGTCCGCAGCGACGGGTCACGCTCGGCCTCGAAGCTCAGCGGCCCGATGTGCCGGATGTCGATCGGGTTGCCGCCGTACCACTCGCGCACCCTCGGCCCGAACAGCTTCTCCATCCGCTCCGCGGTCGTGGCGATCGCGTCCGGTGGCGGAACATCGGGCATCGGCTCGGCGTGCTCGACACCGGGCTCGTCACGGTGGAACGACGCGGAAAGCGTGAAGATCGTCTTGCCGTGCTGGATCGTGGTCACCCGGCGGGTGGTGAACGAGCGGCCGTCGCGGACGCGCTCCACCAGGTAGATCAGCGGGGTCGTGGGGTCACCCGGCCGGATGAAGTACGCGTGCAGCGAGTGCACGGGCCGGTCCGCGGGCACCGTGCGGCCGGCCGCGACCAGCGCCTGCCCGGCGACCTGGCCGCCGAACACGCGCTGCCGGCGCTCACCCTCTGGGCTGCACCCGCGGAAGATGTGGACCTCGATCTGCTCCAGGTCGAGCAGCTCGAGCACCTGGTCGAGGGCCTCGCTCATGATCGTGCGCCCCCGGCCCCGAGCCGGAGGCCGCGCGGCCGGATCTCTGCGACGAACCTCGACGGCTTGCGGCTGTGCCGCCCGTCGGCCGACCTGGCCAGGGCCCAGGACAGGCAGACGAGGTCCCGTGCCCTGGTGATCCCCACGTACAGCAGCCGCCGCTCTTCCTCGACCGCCTCATCGGTCTGCGCGTACACGATCGGCAGCATCCCATCGGTGAGCCCGGCGAGGAACACCACGTCCCATTCCAGTCCCTTGGCCGCGTGCAGCGAGGCCAGCGTCACCCCGTCCATCGCCGGAGCGTGGCCGATGGCGCTGCGGGCGGCAAGCTCGGCGCACAGGCCGGCCAGCGGCGCACCGGGGGTTGCGGCGAAGAAGTCGCCGGCAAGCTGGGCCAGCGCCTCCAGCGACTCCCACCGCTCCCGCGCCCTGCCCTGGCCCGACGGCGGCTGGTGGCTCAGCCCGATGCCGGATAGCACGGCCCTGACCTGGCCGGGCGGGTCCTCGCCCGCTGACGCCGAGCGCGCGGCGGCCCGCAGCAGGCCGACCGCCTGGCGCACCTCGGCACGGTCGAAGAAGCGTTCCGCTCCCTTGACCGCGAACGGCACGCCGGCGTCGCCGAGCGCCTGCTCGAACGCGGGCGTCTGCGCGTTGGTCCGCACGAGCACCGCGATCTGACGCGGCGCGGTCCCCGCCCGGATCAGCGACGCCGCCCGGCGCGCCACCGCCGCGGCCTCGTCCAGCTCGTTTCCGTACTCCGCGAACTCAGGCTCCGCTCCCCCCGGCCGCT
>JASHQP010000267.1 GCA_030039095.1 Streptosporangiaceae bacterium | reverse complement strand
GGGGGGCGGCGGATTCCCCCGGCTGCTTCCCCCCTCACCGGGCACCGGCCTGCGGGCCCACCTCGGCCTGCACGGGCCCGTGCCGTACCGCGGCGGCGGGGCGCTGATCGGTGAGGTGCGTGCCGCCGGGCTGACCGGCCGCGCGATCGTCGTCGGCAACGCCGCGGAGGGCCAGCCGGCCAGCCACAAGGACGAGGCGCTGCTGTTCCTGGCGCCGCACCTGGTGCTGGGCGGCCTGCAGCTCGCCGCCGAGGCGGCCGGCGCCTCACGCGCGGTCCTCTGCGTCCGCAAAGAGCTGCGCGCGCGCAGCCGGCTGACCGACTACTTGCCGGAACGTGACGCCTGCGGGCTGGACCGGGTCCCGGTCGAGGTGCTCTGGTCGCCGAACCGGTTCCTGGCTGGTGAGGAATCCGCGCTCGCCAGCCGCCCCGGCTGCTCCAGCGGGCCAAGCGCGCGGTCACCGATTGCCCGGTGCTCGCGCTGCGGCTGGCGTCTCAGAAGTAACACAGAGGTAGTGCAGACCGGCCCGTGAGCCTGGCGGGGCATCCTGGAATCATGAAGAGCTTGGCAGACAACGCACAGCCCGCCACCGGCTCCGCCGGTGACCGGCTCAGCCACCGGCCGGACGGAACGCCGATCCGGGTCCTCGTCGTGGACGACGAACCGAGCCTGGCCGAGCTGCTCGCCAGCGTGCTGCGCTACGAGGGCTGGGACATCCGCACCGCGGGGGACGGCTCCTCGGCCGTACGCGCGGCGCGGGAGTTCCAGCCGGATGCCGTCGTGCTCGACGTGATGCTGCCCGACTTCAGCGGGCTCGAGGTGCTGCGCCGGGTGCGGGCCGAGCAGCCGCATGTCTGCGTGCTGTTCCTGACCGCGCGGGACGCGGTCGAGGACCGGGTCGCCGGGATCACCGCGGGCGGGGACGACTACGTCACCAAGCCGTTCAGCCTGGAGGAAGTGCTCGCCCGGCTGCGCGGGCTGCTGCGCCGCGCCGGTGTCGCCCGGGCCCGGACCGGCTCCGAGCTGACCGTCGCCGACCTCACCATGGACGAGGAGGCGCGGGAGGTGCGGCGCGGCGGTGAGCCGATCGAGCTGACCGCCACCGAGTTCGAGCTGCTGCGGTTCCTCATGCGCAACCCGCGCCGGGTGCTGTCCAAGGCCCAGATCCTGGACCGGGTGTGGAACTACGACTTCGGCGGCCAGGCCCACGTGGTCGAGCTGTACATCAGCTACCTGCGCAAGAAGATCGACGCGGGCCGGGATCCGCTGATCCACACCGTGCGCGGCGTGGGCTACGTGCTGAAGCCGAGCTCCTGAGGTTTGCGGGCTGGTGAGATGAGCCACGCGGGTTCCGCGCCGCCGCGACGCGGTGGGCTGCAGCACTGGCTGGCGGGCCGGACCCTTCGCGGGCGGCTCATCGCCGGCCTGGTCGCGCTGCTGGCCGTGGCGTGCGCGGCGGTGGGAGTCGTCACGTACCTGAGCCTGCGCGGGTATCTGCTCAACCAGCTGGACCAGAACCTGCAGGCGGCCAGCACGCGCTTCGCCGTCTGCGTGGACGGCATGAGTGCCGCGCCGCCGGGATACCAGCCGCCGCCGGATTCCGGCAACGACGCCGGCAACGGCCACGAGGGCAGCCCCAGCATGTGTGCCAACGGCCCCGGCCAGGCGGCCGATACGTTCTCCGCGGCTCTGACATCCTCGGGGGCCGTGACCACCGCCAAGATCACTTATGGCGACTGCAACCTGTCCGCCGCGGACAAGGAGACGCTGGCGCGGCTGCCGGCCAACGGGCATCCGTACACCGAGCGGCTGTACGCGCTGGACGCCGATTACCGGCTGATGGCCACGCGCGGCGACGGCGGCCAGGTCCTGGTCACCGGCCTCCCGATGACCACCATGACCGACACGCTGCAGAACGTGGAGCTCACCGAGGCCATCGTGTTCGCCGCCGCGCTGCTGCTGACCGCGATCATCGGCACCGGCTGGGTGCGGCTGTCGCTGCGGCCGCTGCGCCGGATGACCGTGACCGCGGGCGCGGTGGCCCGGCTGCCGCTGGCCAGCGAGGTCGACCTGCCGCACCGGGTGCCCGACGCCGACCAGCGGACCGAGGTCGGCCAGCTCGGCGCCGCGTTCAACCGCATGCTCGGGCATGTCGAGTCCGCGCTCGCCCGCCGCGAGGCCAGCGAGGGGCGGCTGCGCCGGTTTGCCGCCGACGCCAGCCACGAGCTGCGCACGCCGCTGGCCGCGATCCGCGGCTATGCCGAACTCGCCCGGCGCCACCCGGGAACGCTGCCGTCAGAGGTGGCGCACGCCCTCAGCCGGATGGAGGCCGAGTCAGCCCGGATGAGCGCGCTGGTCGAGGACCTGTTGCTGCTGGCCAGGCTCGACGCGGGGCGCCCGCTGGAGTCGCGGCCCGTCGACCTGACCCGCCCGGCCATCGACGCGACCAGCGACGCGCGGGCCGCCGGGCCCGATCATCGGTGGCAGCTCGAGCTGCCCGAGGGCCCGGTGCTGGTGCAGGGCGACGACCAGCGGCTGTACCAGGTGCTCGCCAACCTGCTCAGCAACGCGCGGATGCATACGCCGGCCGGCACGACCGTTACCGTCGCGCTCGGGCCGGACCACCCGCGGGGCGTCGCCGAGCTGAGCGTGACCGACAACGGCCCGGGGATACCGGCCGGGCTGCAGCCCGACCTGTTCGAGCGGTTCGTGCGCGGCGACAGCTCCCGGTCGCGTGCGGCCGGCAGCACCGGCCTTGGCCTGTCGATCGTGGCCGCGGTCATCGCGGCCCACCACGGAACCGTGGGCGTGGACAGCCGGCCGGGCCAGACCCGGTTCACCGTCACGCTGCCGTTGCTGCCGGGCGAGGCGCCGTAGTTCAGAGCCAACCTAGAGGCTGGCCGCAGTGCGCCCGAAAAATGATCAGGGACCTTGGTCTCCATGAGATCGCCCATGACGTTTGCCGGGATCCGCTGATGGCCGCCGTTACCACGCAGCCGGCCGGCCCGGGACAGGCGGCAGCGCCGGAGGGGCCCGCCGGCCGGAGCCGCTTCGCGCACCTGCTGCGCGGCGCCGAGCGCGATCCTCGATGGGCCAGGCCCGCGCTCACCGCGCTGCTCGCGCTCACCGCGCTGCTCTACCTGGCCGGCCTGAGCCGCAACGGCTGGGCCAATGACTTCTACGCGGCCGCGGTCCAGGCGGGCACGAAGAGCTGGAAGGCGCTCTTCTTCGGCTCGTTCGACTCCTCGAACTTCATCACGGTCGACAAGACACCCGCGTTTCTGTGGGTCATGGACATTTCCGCGCGGATCTTCGGGCTCAGCTCCTGGAGCGTGCTGGTGCCGCAGGCGCTCGAAGGCGTGGCCACGGTCGCCGCCCTCTACGCGACGGTCCGCCGCTGGTTCGGCCCCGCAGCCGGCATCCTGGCCGGCGTGGCCATGGCGCTCACCCCGGTGGCCGTGCTGATGTTCCGGTTCAACAACCCCGACGCGCTGCTGACACTGCTGATGACGCTGGCCGCCTACGCGGTGACCCGGGCGATCGAGGCCGGGAAGACCCGCTGGCTGGTCCTGGCCGGCGCGCTGCTGGGGTTCGGGTTCCTCGCCAAGATGCTGCAGGCATTCCTGGTCCTGCCCGGCTTCGCGCTGGCCTACCTGGTGGCCGGGCCGCATGGGCTCGGCAAGCGGATGCTGCAGGTGCTGGCCGGTGGCGCTGCGGTGCTGGTGGCCGCCGGCTGGTGGGTGGCGGCGGTGCTCCTTGTTCCCGCGGCCGACCGGCCGTACATCGGCGGGTCGGCCAACAACAGCATCCTGGATCTCACCTTCGGCTACAACGGCTTCGGAAGGCTGGACGGCAACGAGACCGGCTCGGTCGGGTTCGGGGGCCACGGCGTGGCCGCTACCGGCGGCTCCCCGGGCCTGACCCGGCTCTTCGCGGCGGACATGGGTGGCCAGATCGGCTGGCTGCTCCCGGCGGCTCTGATCGCGCTCGCCGCGGTGCTGTGGGGCACCAGGCGTGCCCCGCGAACCGACAGGATCCGCGCGGCCGCACTGGTCTGGGGCGGCTGGCTGCTGGTGACCGGCATGGTGTTCAGCTACATGGCCGGCATCATCCACTCGTACTACACGGTCGCGCTCGCCCCGGCGATCGCCGCCCTCGTCGGCATCGGCGCCGTCCAGCTGTGGCGGGTGCGCAACGGCTGGCGCGGGCACGAGCGGAGCTGGTTCGGCCGTGGCACGCTCGCGGCCGGGATCCTGGTCACCACCGTCTGGTCATACGTGCTGCTCGACCGGACCCCTGCCTGGTATCCGTGGCTGCGCGCCGTGGTCGTGCTGGCCGGGCTCGGCGCCGCGGCCGCGCTGATCGCCGGGCACTGGCTGGCGCCGGCCGCGGCGACGGCGTGGGGCAGGCTGACACTGGTGCTGGCGCCGGTGTCGCTTGC
>JASHQP010000266.1 GCA_030039095.1 Streptosporangiaceae bacterium | reverse complement strand
CGGCGGCCGGGCGCCCGGCCTCGGCCATGTTCGAGGCGTAGGGGTATGGCGGCACCGGCCCGGCGGGCGATTCCCACGGGATGAGCCCGGTGAAGTTGCCGAACGGCTCGGCCGGGTCGCTGTTATAGGCCAGCCTGGTCCACTGCACGAAGTGCTTGGGCTGCAGGTTCTCGGCCACCGACGAGCCGCCGAAGAAGCCGGTGCCGACCGTCATCGTCGGCGGCAGGTTGGTCTGGATCCCGGAACTGCCCAGGCTGTTGCCGGCGTTCACCGCGACCCGCAGCACGTCGACGGCCGCGCCGAAGTCCATGATCGTGCGCGGGTCGCTGCTGTGGATCGACGCCGAGTGGCCACGCCCGCCGATCCGCAGCACGGCCTGGGCCGCGTCGATGCCCCGCCGCGCGGTCGGCACCCTGACCAGGCCGAGCACTGGGCACAGCTTCTCGTGGGCGAGCGGCTCCTCGGGAACCACCAGGTCGAAGGGGGCGAGCAGCACCCGGGTGGTGCCCGGCACCCGGATGCCCGCCTCACCGGCGATCCACGAGGCGTCCTTGCCGACGAAGCGGATGTCGAAGCGCCCGCCGGGGAACAGCGCGTCCCGCACCCGCGCGGTCTGCTCCGCGTCCAGCAGGAACGCGCCCGCGCGCCCGAGATGCCGCAGCAGCGTCGCGGCCGCCGCCTCCTCGACGATCAGCACCGACTCGTTGGTGCACAGGATCGAGTTGTCGAAGCTCTTGCTGTCCACGACGCGCTTGGCCGCCTTCGCCAGGTCGGCGCTGGCATCCACGAGCACCGGCACGTTGCCCGGGCCGACGCCGATCGCCGGGGTGCCCGACGTGTACGCGGCCCGCACCACGGGGACGCCGCCGGTGGCGACGATCACCTGCGTGCGCTCGTCGGTCATCAGCGCGTTGATCAGCGGCACCGACGGCTCGTCCACGACCTGGATGACGCCGTCGGGCGCGCCGGCCGCGACCGCGGCATCGGCGAGCGTCCGGGCGGCGTCGGCGCAGCATTCGCGGGCCATCGGGTGCGGGCTGATGATGACGACGGAGCGGGTCATCAGCGCCAGCAGCGCCTTGAAGAACACCGTCGCGACCGGGTTGGTCGACGGGGTGAGCGCGAGCACCACCCCGGCCGGGCGCGGCACCTCGACCATCTTCGCGGCCGGGTCGAACCGGGGGGTCACGTAGTCGTGCCCGGCGTACGTCTCGACCAGCCCGGTGCTGCACGCGACGTTCTTGAGCACCTTGTGCTCGGCCACGCCGAATCCGGTCTCGCGCACCGCCCACTCGGCGTACTCCCGCGCCTTGGCCGCGCCCGCCTGCGCCGCCGCGTGCACCACACGGTCGACGGCCGGCTTGTCGTAGCGCGCGAACGCCCGGGCGGCCCACTCGGCGCGCTGCAGCATCGCCCGCGCCCTGGGCACCCCGGCGGGGTCTGTGATCAGGTCTATCGTGATCTCGCTCATCGGACGTTCCTGCCCGAGCGGGCGTCCGCCGCGGCCTTGCCGACGGCCACCTCCACCCGGTCCAGCAGTTCCTCGGACAGCGACGGCGTCATCAGCACCCCGGGCTTGAACTGCAGCACGCGCGGATCCAGCGTGGAGAAGATCGCCCACACCCCGTTCTCGTAGAGCCGCTTCATGACGAACTTTCCCGCCTGCGGGTGGTCGAACTCGAGCCCCATCACGAGCCCGTCCTGCCGGATGCCGGTGAACCAGTCCGGGTAGAGGCCCTGGATCCGCCGCAGGCCCTGCCCGATGAGGTCGGCGATGTAGTGCACCATCGACCTGATCTCCGGGCGGCAGGTGATCTCCAGGGTCTTCAGCGCGGCCACGCAGCCCAGTTCGGCACCGCCGAACGTGGACATGTGGCCGAAGCCGTCCTCGGTCAGCCAGCCGGCCGCCTGCTCGCTGACCAGCACGGCGCTGATCGGGTACATCCCGCCGGAGATACCCTTGCCGGTGACCAGCATGTCCGGCGTGACGCCGTGCTTGGTGATCGCCCACAGCTCACCGGTCCGCATCAGCCCGGTCTGCACCTCGTCGGCGATGTACAGCGCGCCGTGGCGTTCGCACAGCCGCTTGACCGCGGCCAGGTAGCCGGGGGCCGGGAGCGGGAAGCCATACGTCGCCGGGATCGTCTCCATGATCACCGCCGCGACGTCGTTGCCGCGCACCGCCTCCTCCATCGCGCCGAGATCATTGAACGGGACGTGCACGAACTCCTCCGGCTGGTCAGCGAGGAACAGCGCCGCGAACCGCTCGTCGCCGGTCGCGACGGCCAGGCCGGTGTGTCCGTGATAGGCCTTCGCGATCGAGACGATCTTGCGCCGCCTGGTCGTGTGCCGGGCGGTCTTCAGCGCGATGTCGATCGCCTCGGCGCCGCCGCTGCCGTAGACCACCTTGGTCAGGCCGGCCGGGGCGGTGGAGACCAGCGCCTCGGCCAGCGCGGTGCGCGCCAGCGACGGGAAGTGGTGGTTGCCGATGTCGAAGTGCTGCATGGCCGCTGTCACCGCCGCCGCCACCTCGGGGTTGCGGTGTCCCAGGTTGTACGTGCCGCCGTTGAGGTGCACGTCGATGAGCCGCTTGCCCTCGACGTCGTAGATGAAGTAGTCCTCCCGCCGGTCGATGACGAGCGGGACACCCGATTCGATCCAGAACTGGGTCTTGTCCGGGTTCCAGAACTGCTTCGACTTGGCGAGCATCTCGCCCTTGGACGCGAAGGTGATGAGCTCTTCGGCCACAGCCACCTCCCGAGGGCCTACTTCAGGTTCAACCAAATAGCATTCTGTGTGAACCGTTTAGTGTCAAGAGGTCTGGGATGGGTTGCATCGCGTAGACCAGAACGCTCGGTCACACTCCAGAGTTGATAGCCGATGAGAACGAACAACCAGCAACGACTGCCGGAAGGCCGGGCGAACCAGTGGCTTCCGGCCGATGGGCATCCGGTCTATCCTCAACTCCGAGCCGGACCTAACGGGTCAACATGAAGCAGACCAGACTCAAGGAGCGGATCGTGAGCACGCCCGGTATCCCCGCCAGCCGCGACGATTTCGCCCGCTGGTGCGACGCCGAGGGCATCCATACCGTGGTCGCGGGCGCCGCCGACACGCACGGGATCTGGCGCGGCAAGCGCCTCGGCGTCGCCGACTTCCTGGCCAGGCTCGACCACGGCATCCCGTTGAGTGACGTCGTCCTGGTACTCACCCACTCCGAGGACACCGACGAGGGCCAGGAACTGGTAGAGCCGCCGGGCGGCGCCGCGTACCCGCTGTACTTCCCCCGCAAGGAGCAGGGCTTCCCCGACATCTTCGTCAAGCCGGACCTGGGCACGGCACGGCGGCTGCCGTGGCATGCGGGCACCGTGGGCGTGCTCGGCGGCTTTCACCTTCCCGGGGGACAGCCGGTGCCGCTCGATCCGCGGAACCTGCTGCGGCGCCTCGTCGAGCGGGCCCGCTCGCACGGCTTCGAGCCGAAGATCGGGATCGAGTACGAGTTCTATGTCTTCCGCGGTGGCCTCGCCTCGCTGAAGGAGTCGGGCTGGCGGCTGGAACCGATCCGGACCAGGCCCTACACCTACGGCGTCTACGGCGGCAGCCTGGATGAGGAACTGATCGCCGCGATCCGTCACCAGCTTGCCGAGGCCGGTGTGCGAATCGAGGCGTGCAACCCGGAGACCGGCCCCGGGCAGTTCGAGCTGAACATCCGCTACGACGACGCCCTCGAGGCGGCCGACGACGGGTTCATCTACAAGAACGGGATCAAGGAGATCGCGGCCGCCCGCGGGCTGATGGCCTCGTTCATGGCCAAGCCGCGCCGGGACTGGGCCGGGTCGTCCTGCCACATTCACCAGTCGCTCTGGGAGGCCGGCACCGGGGCCAACGCGTTCTTCGCCCGCGACGGCGGGCACGGGCTGTCCGAACTGGGGCAGCACTACGCGGGCGGGCTGCTGTCCACCATGCGGGAGTTCACCGCGCTGTTCGCGCCGACCCCGAACTCCTACAAGCGGTTCGCCCCGTACTCCTGGGCGGGGACGAGCGTCAGCTGGAGCTATGAGAACCGGTCCACCGGGATCCGGGCGATCGCGGACCACCGGGACGACGCGCGGCTCGAGCACCGGCTGCCCGGCGCCGACACCAACCCGTACATCGCGATCGCCACCTGCCTGGCCGCCGGGCTGCACGGGATCGAGCAGAAGATCCAGCCGCCGCCGCCCTGCGAGGGCGATGCCTACGCCACCGACCAGCTCGAGACCGTTCCGCCGTCGCTGGAGGAGGCGCTCGACCTGCTGGAGGGCAGCGAGGTGGCGCGCGAGATGCTCGGCGAGGACTTCGTCGGGCACTACGTGGCGATGAAGCGGTTCGAGGCGGACAGGTACCGGCAGCAGGTGTCGGAATGGGAGGTCCGCCGCTACGCCGAGATGGCCTGACCGCGCCAGGATGGGAGGTCCGCCGCTACGCCGAGATGGCCTGACCGCGCCAGGTGTGCCCCGTGGGCAGTGTTCCGATCGGACGGGTGTGGCTGCTGACGGGCCCGGCTACCGGCCGGGATATATGCGGCTCGCCGAAAATCGGTATGCCTCGAGCCGAAACCCGCCGCTTCAGCCGAAACCCACCACACTGGTTGGCTAAAAGCGGCGAATCGGTCATTCCGGTTGCTCTGAAGAGGGCGGCCCGGCAGGTCGGCTAGTGTCGCCGGCCCGCCGCTGTCGTTCTAGCAGCAGCGCCGGCCCATTGCTGTCGTTCCAGGGGTCGTTCACCGCCGCGTTGGGGTTGTTCACCGCCGCGTTGCTGTCGTTCCGGGGGCACCGGGGCGTTGCTGTCGTTCCGGGGGCACCGGGGTTGCTGTCGTTCCGGGGGCACCGGGGTTGCTGTCGTTCCAGGGGGAGCGCCGGGCCGTTGCTGTCAGGCTGGCCGACCGGACGCGGCCTCACCGGGCAGCCTTGACCCCGCAGGCAAAGGTATGATACTT
>JASHQP010000265.1 GCA_030039095.1 Streptosporangiaceae bacterium | reverse complement strand
GGTCGGGCCGGAGGCGCAATCGGACCCGCGCGGCTTCGAGCGGGCGGTGCGCCGGGCGCTGCAGCGGCTCGCGGACCTAGAGGAGGACTGATGGCCAAGTTGTCGGAGTTGAAGACGGCCAGCCAGATCGCGGCCGAGGATCTGGCCGACCCGGAGATCCGCCGCGAGCACGAGCGGACCGCGCTAGCGCACGCCGTCGCCATGCGGGTAATCGGGTACCGGATCGACCAAGGCTTGTCGCAGACCGGGCTTGCCCACCTTCTGGGCATGCACCAGCCCGCTATCGCGCGGCTGGAGGCAGGGGATCACGAGCCATCGCTGGCCACGTTGTCGAGGCTGGCGAGGGTGCTCGGGATCGAGTTCCACATCGACATCACCCCGGACACCTTCGGGCTACGCGAAACCGCCTGATCCGCGCCTGCCGGGCATGGCCTTCCTGCTCTTCTCCCGATCATTTGTATTGCTTAGCGGCGGGGCAGATCCAGACATAGGCCGCAGGTGAGTTCGGCCATGGCGATAAAGGCTTCTGCGGCGTGGAAGCCGTGGGCGCCTGACCGACCTGCCTCAATCTGCACCCAGTTTGATCTTCCCCAGGGCCCTGCCGTATCTCGCTCACGGGGGACCTAGCACCTGTTCCGTGCGCGGGAACCGCTCCAAGCAGATTCAGCAAGATAAGCGCCTTCCCGGCCCTCCCAGGTCTTACCAAATCATTGTAAAAGGGATATAAGGTCATCCGATCGACGGTGGATCATGCCACTCAGAGTGCCACTCGCGGCAGGTGAGGTACTCGGTTCTATGCTCGAAAAATCTTCACAACCTGGAGCCCTCTTACGGAATCGAACCGTAGACCTTCTCCTTACCATGAACCCCCGCCAAGTTCGGTCACCGCAGGTAGAGCGGATTGACCAGCGAAGACACGAGCACACACGAGCACCCACAAGCCCGAGATAGGCCCTCACGAGCCCAGTTCTGACACTCAATCTGACACTCACTTCGATCTTGGTCCGACGAGCTGACGGCACGCAGGGCGGCACGCCATCTACGGGGCGTCTCGGAGGGGCCGGTCTTCGTGCTCACCGCCTAGGCGAAGCCGCCGACGGCGTCACGTTCCTGTCCGCCGGAATCGAGCAGGCTATCGCTACCGCCAGGGAGGCGGCGAGCGCCATGGACGTCGGGGTGTTAGGAGCTGACCCTGACCCGCCCGCCGGGATCGGGCAGCCGCAGGGGCAGCGGGCTGCCGGTGACCAGGGATACAGAGTCCAGGCGCAGACCGGGGCCGCAGGGGCAGGCGGCGGTTCCCCACGCCGGCGCCGTTCAAGCCGGCATAAGGGGATGCACTCGGCCCTGCTCAGCCGATTCCGATGGTCTGCCGTTCGGGCTCGATCAGGGCCACGACGCGTTCTTCTCCTCGGGGGTAGGGGGCACCGGTGTACTTCGTGGATAGTTCGTCGATGATCTCCCAGGCCGCGTCGCCCTCGAGCCATTCGATGACCTGCCCGCGGACGACAACGGGCTGGAACGGGTTGTCGGCGGGCGCGATGGACAGCGCCATCCGGGGGTCGCGGCGCAAATTTCGGGCTTTGCGCGAGCCCTGGCCGGTGAGGAAGACGATTCGGTCGCCGTGGGCGCCGGCCCAGAGGGGGGTGGCATGTGGCGAGCCGTCTGGAAGGACGGTGGCGAGGTGAGCGATCGGGGTGCCGTCGAGTACGCGGCGCACGTCGGGGTCAAGCATGGGTGCTCCTTCAGCGGGGATTGCGGGCGCGCCAGGTGACGTAGTCGGCGACCGCCGTGGCGACGTCGAAGGCCGGCGTGAAGCCGGTGTCGTGGCTTAGCCGGGTGATGTCGAGGTAGGGGTCCTGGCCGGGGCCGTGCTGCCGTCCGGGCAGGAGGTTGAGCCTCAGGCCGGGTCTGACCGCCTGAAGGGCGTCCGCGAACTCGCGGTTGCTGAACGGCCGGCCGCTGGACACGTTGTAGGTGTCGTGCCGCAGGGTCTGCGCGGTCATCAGCAGGGCAATAGCGCGCCCGGCGTCGGGTGCGTAGCAGCAGTCGCCGCCGTCGTCGGCGTGCAGCGGTCGCGGCTGCCCATCGCGGAGCGCGGCGTTGAGGTAGGGAGGGATGTAGAAGAACGGTGATTCTGGGTCGACGAGCGGTCCCCATATGGTCCCGATTCGGAGGACGACCGGCTGGACGTTGCTGCCCTGGAGGCTGTGTGTGGTGAGCGGCTCGACGGCCTTCTTGAATGCGATGATCAGGTGCGGCAGGTCCGCGGTGGGTAGCGCGAGGTCCTCGTGCCAGGGAGTCTCGGCCCGGCCGATGTACACGCCGAGGCTGCTCGCGACGGCGAACCTGCGTACGCCCCAGGTTCGGGCGGCGTCCAGGGCGTTGAGCAGGCCGGCCGTGTCCGTGCGGAAGTAACTGACCGGGTCCTTGCCGGGGATGCTGCCGGCCAGGTGAACGATGTCGGTGATGTCGTGGCGTTCGGCCAGGGCGAGGAAGGCGTCCCGGTCGGTGACATCGAGGGGTTCCACGGCGACCCGGCCAGCGAGGAACGACGGGACCTCGGTCCGGCGGTGCGTGCTGACGACGACCTCTTGTCCGAGGTCGGTGAGCGCGCGGGCGGTGTGCGCGCCGATCATGCCCAGCCCGCCGGTGACCAGGATCATCTCATCACCTCATAGCGGAGGTGGGTCACGCCAGGAGCCGCGATGGCCTCCGCCAGACGCAGGTGCACGTGCTCCGGAAGCTCATGGAAGAAGCTGTGGCCGGCGCCCAGCAGGATGGGCACTTGGTGGAGGATGAGCTCATCAACGAGCCCTGCTTTGAGAGCCTCGGTGACCAGGCCGCCGCCCATCAGGGCGACATCTTTGCCGTCGGCGGCCGTGCGGGCGGCGGCGATGGCGTCCTCGATGCCGGTGGTGACGAGGGTCTGCCTCTCGCTGATCTCGGGCGCAGGCCGGTGGCTGACGACGAAGAGCCGCGCCGTCGGGTGCGGGCTGCCGCCTCCCCAATGACTGGAATGCTCGTAGGTGGTACGCCCCGCTATCGCTGCGCCCATTCGCGCCGCGATGGCGTCGAAGAACCGGGCACTCGGCTCGCTTAGCCTGAATCCGCCGAACACCTGGCTCGGCGTGTCGCCGTTCATATACCAGTCGAAGAGCATGGGCGCGTCACCGAGCCCGCGCCCGAACTGCTCACCGCCATCGGGAGTACGGCCACTGATATAGCCATCGACCGACACGGCGTGGGCGGTGAAGACCTTGCTCATGTATCTCCTTCGCTGTGATCAGATGGCTTGGGGGAAGTCGAAGAACCGGTGCGGGTCGTAGGCGTTCTTGACCGCTGCCAGCCGGGGGCAGTTCCCCGCGTGGTACGCCGCGGCCCAGTCGTCGAGCGCGGGGTCGGGGAAAGTTGGGGTAGACACGCCCGGACCCGTCGGCATGGGCGATCGCCCAGGAATGATCGACCCACGGGTCAGCCGCGTCGGAGATGTGTTCGAGCAGGAAGCGCTCGCCGCGGTGGGCAAACGCGGTGGCGTTCTCGGCGACCCTGTTGTAGGCCCCGCCCATCGCAGTGAACGTGAGCTGCCGCCGGCCCGTGGTCCTTGGACCGCGAAACTGGGTCAGAAGCGATGCGAGGGTGTGGTCAGACATCGCCTGGGAGAAGAACTCCGACCGGATTCGCAGGGCTCGCCCGGGCGGATCTCGCGGGTCCAGGCCGGCGAAGGTGCGCTTCAGGTGGTGGTAAGGCATGCAGGTGCGCAACTCGATCGCAGGGGCCGTGCCCACCTGATCGGCGAACTCGCGCAGCAATTCTCCGGCCGATGCCTGCCCGAGGGTGGCGGCGCCGAAGAGGGTGGCCCGGACAGCTGCGCCGGGTTCGGACTCGAGGGTGAGGTTGGCGGTGAGCTCGTCCGGGGCATCTGGCGCCCAGGCTTGCCAGGCGGCGACCAGGTCCTCGAGAGCGGCATCCGGCCAGCGTGCCTCGATGCGGGTCGTCATCGGCTCAGGGATGGTGTCCATCCGCAGCGACGTGACCACACCGAAGTGGCCGCCGCCCGCGCCGCGCAGGCCCCAGAACAAGTCTCGCTCATGATCCTGGCCGCAATCCACGACGCTGCCGTCTGCGAGCACGACCTGTGCGCCGACGAGGTGGCCGCAGGTCAGCCCGTGCTTGCGCCCGAGCAGGCCGATCCCGCCGCCAAGCATGAGGCCGGTGATACCGACCGTGGGACCGCACCCGGCTGGCACAGTCCGGCCGCAGCCGTGTAGCGCCGTGTACACCTGTCCCAGGCGGGCACCGGCCCCGATCGTGGCAACCCGGCCATCCGCTACACAAAGGCCATCGAGGCCAGACAGGTCGAGCACGATCCCGTCCGCCCACGAACCGGCCGGCAAAGCAGTGCCCGCCGCCACGAGGGACGACTCGGTCCCCGGTGGCTGACGCGTATGTAATGGCGCGGCGGACGTCCCGATCCGAGCGGCACAGAACGACGAGCCGGGGACGCACCTCCCGGTAGGCGGCGTTGACCAGGCGGCGAATCGCTTCGTAGCCCGGCGACTCAGGGCTGAACAACTCGCCATCCAGAGAGCTGCGGAAGTCGGCTAGCTCAGGCACGAGGCCGAACCTATGGCGGGCGCGACAACGAGGTCTTGAACGAATCGCGCAGGGTCAGGCGGGCATTGGCGACCTGCTCCACCTGCTCCGGGCGGCGAGGAAAGACCCGTAAGCGGCGGAATGATCATGGCCACAGGCGCACCGGTCGACGCTGCCGCCGAGGAGCTGGCGTGGGGTGAGGGCAGTCAGACGAAGGCATTCACGGCTAAGGTGCGCCTGGTCGGCGTACCCGACGTCAACCGCCAGACCCGCCATGCCGTCCGTGCCACGCTGGCCCGAGGCGGCAGCGTCAGCCTGGGCCAGCGCGAGGAAGCCCTGGAACCGCAACGTTCGCTGGAGGACCTTAGGGCTCACCCCAACTGCATGCAGGCAGCGGCGGCGCAATTGGCTGACCGACAGCGCCAGGTGGGTGGCCAGGATGTCGATGCTGACCGGGTGCCAGGGCATCAGTGCCTTCACGGCTTCGCGCACCAGCGGATCCGCCTTTCCGGCACCCCGGAATTCCCGCAGGAGGTGGGCCTGCAAGGTCACGAGCGCTTGCTGGGGTGTCCCGGCCGTGCTCATCGCCTCCTCGAGGCGGTCCACCGAACTTCCCCACAGTTCCGCCAGACCAAGACGCTGGTCTACCAGGTCATCGAGCACCGCCGGAAGGGGCGGAGCGGTCCCTGGCTGGAACCGCACACCCACGATGGTGGTGTGCGCAGGAATGACCTCAATCTCCGCACTGGTCAGCGGACCAACCAGCTGGGAATGGCCGCCGATCGGAAAGTGGATCTCAACCCCGCCCGTAGGCAGGTGCCGTTGCACGTACGCGACATCGCCAGTTGCCTGGATCCAGACCGTCCGCACCACCGCTGCCAAGCCGGGCAACGGCGGACTCTCAACGTAAGACTCCATTACGGTCATCGTCGCACGGAAGCTCAGAGCGGGTGAAGATCAGTCCTGTACATGGTCGGCGCCTGAGTTTCGAGCAGCGCCATGCGATTGTGACGGGCCGCGAGTGGGCCGACCGTTCGCGCTGAGGTTGCGTAGTAATGACGAGGTCAAGGTGTGCGTGAAGCAGTCGTTGCTGCGCGCCGAGCCGGGGCCCGTTGGCGACGAGCGGTGGGATGCGCTGCTGGCGGCGATGGCGGAGCACCTTGCCGCCAGGCTCGACCTCGCTCCCCGCCGTGGGCTGAGTCCCGGGTGTTGCAGCGGCCATGGTTTCCGGCAGAACTGAAGATCCAGCGGGCCGAAGCGCTGGTCTGGGCGCCAGCAGCGTTCCGCAAGCATGGCGTCTACCTGTCGGCCCGCGACCTGGACGCCGCGTGACCAAAGCTGACGATGCCCTGTTCGGCCGGGCCGAGATGGAACGAGCCTTTACCGCCTTGGGCGAGTGCCTGGCCCGCAGAGGCGTCGTCGCGGATGTCTTCATCGTTGGCGGCGCCGCCAGGCCCTGGCCTACGACGCCACCCGCGTGACCCGCGACATCGACGCAACATTCGTCCCCCACGGGATCGTGATCGAGGAGGCCCGGCGCGTTGCGGACGACCTCGGGCTGCCCTACTGGTGGCTCAACGAGCAGGCAGCATCTACATCTCCGGGAAGGACGACCCGGGCAAGCGCCGGGTGTTCGACCATCCCGGGCTGCGTGTGTCGGCGGCATCGCCAGCCCACATCTTCGCCATGAAGGCCTTTGCGGCCAGGACACGCGACATCGACGATCTGCGCGTGCTTGCCGACATCATCGGGATCGAATCAGCCGACGAAGCCCTGCAGATCTGCGCGGACCTCTATCCGGACGAACCACTGCCCGAGCGGTCCGCCGCGGTGCTGCGAGAACTCTTCGGGTGAGCGCCCAGCCGACCCGGCCCCGGACTTCTCATCGCCCACCACAGCTGGTGACCTGTGGGACTAGTCGGTCGCATGCCCTAGTAGACGCCCGAAACGCCCCGCCATAGTTAGCGCAAGCCACAGCGCGATGCCCTGTGACGGAGTTGCGCGAAGAACTATCGCTTCTGCCGATGAGCGCCCGCGGAATCGGGCCGTGCGGCGAGGGTGCTTCAGGAATGCATAGCAGGTTGATCTGGTCGGAACGGCCGTGGTCGGTCTAAACCGCCGAAGCTCCTCCGCGGCATGGGGGCGGGCGCGACGCGGTCGAGTTAGTTCACAGCATCAGCGAACTCTTCGTCGGCCCGGTCCTGGCCGTGGAGGACGTGGTCCGGCGGCAAAGTCTGCGCGGTGGCCAGCCGGGTCGAGGCCCGCGACTACGCCGACACCGCGCGAATGCTCGACC
>JASHQP010000264.1 GCA_030039095.1 Streptosporangiaceae bacterium | reverse complement strand
CCTGATCACGGCCAGGAGCTTCTTCGTGCACCGCAAGATCACCAGCTAATCCTATGGCCGTGCCGCTGGTCACCAGGCTGCCTGCGGAGCGGACACGCAGGTCACGTGATCAGGTCGCGGCAGCGGATCTCGGTGACCTCGCCGGATGGCGGAATGGCCCGGCGTGCTCGTGAGGGCTGCGGTCTCCACCAGGGCAGGATTGGCGGTTGATCGCCCATTCCGTCCGGTGCGGGCAGCAAGGCGCCCTCGTCATCGCCCTTCCAGCGGCGCCCGTACTGATCGGAGAAGACCTGCGCGTCCTCCACCCCACAGAAATCCCACAAGTCCGGCTCCGGGAGGCTGATTCCCCACAGAAAACCCACGGTCAAAACGGCATTCCCCGGCACACGGCGGCACGGCTGCTAACATGGACTTGTTGGCCCTGACAAGCCTTTATGCAGGCAGCGGGGCTGACGCCGTTGGCAGCCGATTGGCGTTCCCGGCGATGACAGACCTTCTGTTAACCGGCAGGTTCCAAGTTCGAGTCTTGGCGCGGGAGCTGAAAGTCCTGGTCAGGGCCCGTTTGTTCGTTTTGCACAACTTTCGACCCGGAGTCCCGGGTGCTCCAGGTGCGCTTCGTCAGCGAACTTCGGTGTAGTCGCTGGGGTCCAGCCGCACGGCGTCGGTGTAGCCAGTGTCTGCAGGCTCCGCGGCGTCGGGGAACTGGCTGGCGCCGGGGTACTGGCTGCCGTCCAGCGGCGCGAAGCGGAGGCTTCGGGAGACCAGCTTGCGCAGGTGGTGCATTCCGCTCATGCCAGCGATCGCGACGGCTATGCCGGCGGCGAGGATCGAGCCGCCGAACAGCGCGAGGCCGCCGATCACGTGCCCCAGCAGCATCATGACCACGCCGGCCAGCAGGGCCAGCGGGACAGCCGCCACGAGCAGTACCGCGAGGAGCGTCACCGCGATTACTGCCTTGGCCGACCAGTCTTGCGTCCGCTCTGTGTACCAACCGGGCATCGCGCTCACCTCTCGAGATCCCGAGCTGTTCCGGGGCCAAGCCCACCAGCTAACACGATATGACGTGTTACCAGGCAGCAACGCATCCCTGGGCCAGAATCATCCCGTCACGACCCGATGACGTCGCGGGACAGGAAGTCGGCGTACGTCTCCCTGCGGACGACCAGGCGCGGCACGCCGTCGGCGCAGAACACCACGGGCGGGCGCATCGCGCCGTTGTAGTTGTTGGCCATCGTGTAGCAGTAGGCGCCGGTCGCGGCCACGGCCACGAGATCGCCCGGCCGCGGGTCGCGCAGCGGGACGCCACTGATCAGCCGGTCGCCGGATTCACAGTGCCGCCCGACCAGCTCGACGCTGCTGCCGCCGCCGACCCGGCCGGTCACCGTGGCCTCGAACCGCTGGCCGTAGAGGGCCACCTCCATGTTGTCGGCCATCCCGCCGTCCACGGCCACGAACCGCGGTGCGTCACCCTTGACCGACACCACCCGGTACACGGTCACCCCGAACGGAGCGACGAGCATCCGGCCCGGCTCGATGATGAGCTGCGCGTCGCGCGGCAGATGGCGGCGTGCCGCCTCGGTCAGCACCCCGATCCAGTCTTCGGGGGCGGGCGGGCGGTCGGTGTACGTGTAGCGGACGCCGAGGCCGCCGCCCAGGTTGTAGGTCGCGAACTCGCCGAGCCCGGCGATGGCCTCGACCTCCCTGGCATACGGCTCGGTCGCCAGGATCTGCGAGCCGATGTGCGCGTGCACGCCCTCGACGCGCAGCTTGTCGCTGTGCCGGAGCCGGGCGATCGCCGCCCGGGCGGCGGGTATCGGCAGGCCGAACTTGGAGCCGGCCTGGCCGGTGGCCACCGCCTCGTAGGTGTCGGGCCGGACGCCGGGGATCACCCGGACCAGCACGGACTGCTCCGAGGAGACGAGCTTCTCCAGGCGGTCGATGTCGTCGGTGTTGTCGATCACGATCAGGCCAACCCCGGCCTCCACCGCCATCCGCAGCTCGGGAGTGGTCTTGGCGTTGCCGTGCATGACGATCCGGGCGGGGTCGACCCCGCCGGCCAGCGCCATGACCAGCTCGCCGGCGCCGGCGACGTCCACGCCGACCCCCTCGTCGGCCATCAGCCGGTACATCGCCGTGCACGGGTGCGCCTTGGACGCGAAGACCATACGCGCGTTGCGCCACCGGTCCTCGATGGCGCGCCGGACCCGGCGGACCTGGGCGCGCACCGACGTCTCGTCGACGACGTACAGCGGCGTGTCCCAGGTAGCCGCCAGGTCGGTCAGCCGGCAGCCGGCCACCACAAGCTCACCGTCGGCGTCCACCCGCGAACCGGGCGGGAACAGCTGGAGCAGATCGGCGGTGGTGGTGTCAACGGCCATGGCGGGATTGCCCTCCGTTCTCTCGGTGCCTGTCAAGCCGGCTCGGGTGCGCCCAGGACGAGCTCCTCCTGGCGCGCATCCTCGATTGCCTCCGCCGCGTTCGGAGCTACCCGCTCCGGGCCGAGGCGGCTGTAGATCGCGTAGTAGTAAACGATCAGGCTGAACAGGCTGACCGCGCCGATGTCCCACCAGAACGGCATGTGGTGGTGGATCGCGATGCCGAAGATGCTCGGGTAGCTGCCGACATAGCTGCCGCCGAAGATCGAGAAGATCGTCAGGCCGACGATCCATGGGATCGAGAACGCCCCGGCCTTGAAGTCGATCGGCGCCTGAGCCGGGTCGACCCTTCGTGCGATGAAGTACAGGACCAGGAAGAACAGCACGGCCAGGTCCAGCTTGACCACGTTCGAGGTCCCGCTCCAGTAGATGATCAGGCCGGATACCACGAAGCTGAACGGCGCGATGATGTTGAGCCCGGGAACCTTGTACGGCCTTGGCCGGCCGGGGTCGCTCTTGCGCAGCGAGACCGCGGCGACCGGTGCGTAGCTGTACATGAACGACGACGCCGCGGTGATGGCGCCGACCAGTTTGGCCCAGCCGCCGAACGGCAGGAACAGCAGGCAGCCGAATGCGCCGCCGAAGATGATGCTGAACCACGGGACGCCGCGCCGGTCGATGCCGCTGAACACCGGCGGCAGGAAGCGCACCCGCGCCAGTGAGTACGACAGCCGCGACGTGGTGGCCAGGTACACCAGGCCGGTGCCACCGGGCGAGATCAGCGCGTCAATGATCAGCACGACGCCGAGCCAGCCGAGCCCGACCGACGTGGCCAGCGTGTAGTACGGCCCGAACGCGCCGGTATTGCCGAATGGGCTGGCCCAGCCGTGCACGACGTTGTGCGGGTCGAGTGCGCCGATGAAGCAGATCTGCAGGGCCATGTACAGGGCGGCACCCATGAGCATCGACCCCACCACGGCCAGCGGGATGTCCCGCTTCGGGTTGCGTGCCTCGCCCGCGAGCTGGGCGGCCTGCTCGAATCCTTCCAGGGCGAAGATGACCCCGAGCGGCAGCGCCACGAATACACCCTTGATGCCGTACGGCATGAAGCCCCCGCCAGCGGTGAAGTTCGAGCCGTGGAAGGCGCGGGTCATGATCAGGATGATGGTCGCCACCGGGACCAGGATCTTCCACACCATCGCGACAGTGTTGCCCTCGGCCATCCACCGCACGCCGAGCAAGTTCAGTGCGGTGAACAGGAACATCGCCGCGATGCCGACCACCAGGCCCTTACCGGTGAGCAGGGACTGCGAGTTCTCCAGGCCATGCCACCATTTCGCGTTCATGTACCCGATCGAGGCCTCCACCTCGATAGGGGCGATGGCGACGGCCTGCAGGTAGGAGAAGGTACCGCAGAAGAAGCCGCCGAGCGTGCCGCTGTGGATCCAGGTGAACCGTGCCGTGCCGCCCGCTATCGGGTACGCGGAGCCGAGTTCGGCGTAGACCAGCGCGATGCCGATCAGCAGGATCGCCCCGATGATCCAGGAGACGATGGCGGCCGGACCAGCCACCTCGGACGCGTTCAGGGTCCCGAGAAGCCAGCCCGAACCGATGACGGACCCTGCGGAGACCATGAAAAGCGGGAGCAGCCCCACCTCGCGCCGAAGCGTCGGTGGTGCCTGCGACTGGTTGCTCATCCTCATGCCCCTTTCACGAGCGGTCCCGCTGGATCGCGTATGTAGCCAGTCTGAGAGGCGGGTGGTCTGGCGTTCTTTAGACAAATAGCCAGGCAATCGTCACAATCGCTGTAGAGATGGCCAAAGGCGGTGACACCCGGATGCAGACCCCCGTTCTCGGTCAGGTGCTCGATGCACTGGGGGTGTCACCGCTGCGCCTGGCGACCGCACCATCCGGTGCCGGCGCGCCGGTTTCCGGTGTGCTGATCCACGAGCCGCGGGCGGTGCTGCCGCCGGTGCGCCACGCCATGCTGCTGGCCGTGGGTCTGCGGCCGTCCGGTGCCGAGGCAGCGGACCTGGTCAGGCAGGCCGCGCAGGCGGGGCATGCGGCGGTGGTGGTCAAGGGCTACGGCGAACCCGTGAGCGGTCTTGCTGCCGTCGCCGACGACGTCGGCATTGCGCTGCTGGCGGCCGACGAGGACATGGCCTGGCACCATCTCGACGCCCTGGTGTCCACCGCGCTGGCGGCGATCGCGCGCTCTGGGCCGGGTGACACGGCTCCCGCCATGGGGGACCTGTTCGCCCTCGCCAACGCGATAGCGGCAATGGTCGGTGGGGCAACGGCGATCGAGGACCCGCACCGGCGGATACTGGCCTACTCGACGCTCCCGGGCCAGCCGGTCGACGAGGACCGGCGCCAGGGCATCCTCGGCCTGCAGGTGCCGGAGCTCCCGGAGAACGACGACCAGTACCGTCAGCTTGCCAGGGCCGTGCGGGTGTGCAGGTTCACGGCCGGTCCCGGCAGCATGCCCAGGCTGGCCATTGCCGTGCGCGCCGGCGCCGACCTGCTCGGCTCGATCTGGGTGGTCGACCCTGACGGCGTGCTCGGGCCCGAGGCCGACCGGGCGCTCGCCGA
>JASHQP010000263.1 GCA_030039095.1 Streptosporangiaceae bacterium | reverse complement strand
GATCGACCGTGAGTCGGCGCTCCCCTGGCTACTCGGCGTGGCCAATCACGTGCTGCGCAGCCACAGGCGGGCCAGCAGGCGGTACCGTCCCGCCCTGCACCGGGTCGTCCCTGCAGACGAGGCCTCCGGCGACCATGCGGACGCCGTCGCCGCCGCGGTCGACAGCGAGCGCCTGATGGCGACGGTGCGCCACGCCTTGACGCAGCTGCCGCGCCACGAGCGCGAGGTCATCGAGTTGTGCGCGTGGTCAGGCCTTGACCAGAAGGCGGCGGCGGTCGCCCTCGGCGTGTCCGTGGGAACCGTCAAGTCCCGGATGCACCGGGCTCGGCGGCGGCTCGGTCACGCGATCGAGGCCTTCGCCGATGTCGGCTCCGTGACCGTGGCCAGGAACTGAACTGCGCCGGAAGCGGCCGGTCAGTCCAGGTAGTCGCGCAGCACCTGAGAGCGGGACGGGTGCCGGAGCTTCGACATCGTCTTCGACTCGATCTGCCGGATCCGCTCCCTGGTCACCCCGTATACCTTGCCGATCTCGTCGAGCGTCTTCGGCTGGCCGTCGGTCAGGCCGAACCGCATCGAGACCACGCCCGCCTCGCGCTCCGACAGCGTGTCGAGCACCGAGTGCAGCTGCTCCTGCAGCAGCGTGAAGCTGACCGCCTCGCCCGGCTGGATCGCCTCGGAGTCCTCGATCAGGTCGCCGAACTCGCTGTCCCCGTCCTCGCCGAGCGGGGTGTGCAGGGAGATCGGCTCACGGCCGTACTTCTGCACCTCGATGACCTTTTCCGGGGTCATGTCCAGCTCGACGGCCAGTTCCTCGGGTGTCGGCTCCCTGCCCAGGTCCTGCAGCATCTGCCGCTGTACCCGGGCCAGCTTGTTGATGACCTCGACCATGTGCACCGGGATCCGGATCGTGCGGGCCTGGTCGGCCATCGCCCTCGTGATCGCCTGCCGGATCCACCAGGTGGCATACGTGGAGAACTTGTAGCCCTTGGTGTAGTCGAACTTCTCCACCGCGCGGATCAGGCCGAGGTTCCCTTCCTGGATCAGGTCGAGGAACAGCATGCCGCGGCCGGTGTACCGCTTGGCCAGCGAGACCACGAGGCGCAGGTTGGCCTCGAGCAGGTGGTCCTTGGCCCGCCGGCCGTCGTCGGCGATCCACTCCAGGTCATCCCTGGACTCCGGGCGCAGCGAGCCGCTCTCCGCGAGCTTCTCCTCGGCGAACAGGCCGGCCTCGATGCGCTTGGCTAGCTCGACTTCCTGCTCCGCGTTGAGCAGCGGCACCTTGCCGATCTGCTTCAGGTAGTCCTTGACCGGGTCGGAGGTGGCCCCGGCGACCGCAACCTGAGCGGCGGGCAGGTCCTCGTCGTCGTCGCCGTAGACGAACGCCTCGTCCTCGGCCTCTTCCCCGGCGGGCTTCACGGACTGGAGCTGGCCGTCCGCGGCGGCGGATTCGCCGGGCCCGCGGGCGGCGGACTCCCGCTGCCGGCCCTCCTCCTGGCCGGAGTCGGCGTCGTCATGGTCGTCGATCTCCAGATCGGCGACGGCCTCGTCGGAGTCTTCCTCGTCGTCCTCGCCGGACACGAGCTCTTCCAGATCGGCCTCGACGTCCAGCTCGCCGACGGCGGCGAGGTCAGGCTCGCCGTCCAGGTCGACGTCCTCCTCGGCCTCCAGCTCTTCGCCGGCCGCATCGGCAAAATTCGCGTCCGCGTTCTCGTCGCCGTCATGGCCGTCCACCTCGGCGGGCCCGGCGCCGTTGACCGCGCCGGAGCCGGGCTCACGCACGGCCGTGGCCGAACCGCCGGACCGGCGTCCGCGCTGGCCGCGCCCGCCACGCCCGGCGGAATTCTGGCGTTTCGCCGCCGCAGGCGCTTCGGAGTTGCGCTGGCCGTCCGCTGCCGGATCGCCATCAACCAGCGCGACCGCGGAATCGGCACCCTTCGCCGCGCCATCAGCAGCGGCCGGTCCCGATGGATTCCGCCCCGAAGGAGCCTGGCCCGATGGCCGTGACTGCCTCCGCGCTGCCGAGCTCGTAGCGCTTGCCAACGCGGTCACCCCTTCCCTTGCTGGATGGCGGCCGGGTGCGCCGCACGAGCAGGCGACCCCTGGCGGACCGAACTAGCAGGCGACACAGACACCTCTCCTGCAACCATATGGCGAGAAATGGACCTTACCGCGCGGATCCTGCTCCCAAGACCGTGCTGGAAACCGGACGCCTGCCACGAACCGCCGCGGCCGACGCCGGCTTGCCTCCCGACAACCACCATAGGCGGAGCCGGCGGGTAGGTCGTCCAACAGCGACCGCTGGCCGCGATTTCCCTCCTGAAACGACTGCCCCGCGCGCAGGTATGGTACCCACTTCCGTCATGCCTTGCCCTTCCTCGCAGCCTCCGTCGCCGCGACCCGCCTGGCCGGGGCCCCGGGCTCACGCCGCGGACTGTGCACCACGAGCACGGTCACGTCGTCGTCCTGCTCGTAGCCGGTCAGCATCCGGTCAACCAGGTAATCAAGGAGCATCGCGGGATCTTCGACGGCCGCTGCCGGGGCCTCGGCCGCCACAGCGACCAGCTCGTCAAGGCCCGCGTCCAGGCCGCGCTTGCGATTCTCCACGAGTCCATCGGAATACAGCACCGCGGTGTTGCCGGGCGGCAGCCGGAAGCCGTACTGCTGGCGCGGGCTGGCCCAGCCCAGCGGGGTGCCCGCCGCCGCCTTGTCCAGCCGGGGCGGCTCATCCGTCGACAGCAGCAGCGGCGGCAGGTGGCCGGCGCTGCCCGCCATGCCCTCGCCGCTGGCCGGGTCGAGCACCAGGTAAGCGACGGTGGTCACCTGCTCTTCGAGTTCAGTGGCGATGAACAGCCGGTCCAGGCCCGCCAGCACTGCGGCCGGCCGGGGATCGGTCAGCGCGAGCGCGCGCAGCGCGTTGCGGACCCGGCCCATCCCTGCCGCCGCTGTGAGCCCCTTGCCCATGACGTCACCGGCGGCGACCGCCAGCTTGCCGTCCGGGAGCCGGAACGCGTCGTACCAGTCCCCGCCGATCTCCATGTTCCTGGTCACCGGCAGGTAACTGGCCTCCAGGATGATCCCGGGAACGGTCGGCAGCCGGTCCGGCAGCAGGCTCCGCTGCAGGGTCTCGGCCGTGGTGTGCTCACGCTCGAACATCGACGCCCGCTCCAGCGCGAGCGCGCACTGCCCGGCCAGCGCCTCGAGAAACACCCGCTCCTCATCGGCGATCCGCCGCGGCCTGGTGAACGAGAACCGCAGCGCGCCCAGCGGCGCGCCGGACGCGAGCAGCGGCAGGCCCACCCAGGACCGCTCGTCCGTGTGCTCGAGGAACAACTCGGCGCTGGCGTCGCCTTCGAATGCCTTGCGCAGGGCGTCCGGGCTCTCGATCAGGAGCGGCCGGCGGGCCAGGATCGCCGAGGTCATCACGCTCGGCAGGTCGAGCGGCATCTCTCCGGCCGGAGAGCCGGGTGTGTCCGGCAGGCCGGCGGGGTTGACCGTGCGCAGCCGCAGCCGCTCCGGGTCGAGCATGGCCACCGCCGACCGCTCGGCGCCGATCGCCGACCGGCCGACCTCGGTCATCACTTCGACGACCTGCTCGACGGTGATCGCCTCGGCCAGCATGGAGGTCGCCTGCTGCAGCCGCACGGTCCGCAGTGCCGCCGCCGAAAGCTGCTCGGTCAGACGGCCGCGCATCTCCTCCGCCTCGCGCTGGCCGGTCACGTCGCTGCTGGCGCCCACCCACTCGACGATCTTCCCGTCCCGCTCGATGGGGACGGCGCGAACGTCGTAATGCCGATAAGACCCCGATTTGGTGCGAACGCGGTAGCGGCCCTCGAAAACCTTGCCGGTATCGACGCAATCCAGCCATTCGTGCTCGACGCGCTCGCGGTCCTCCGGGTGAATAGCGTCGAGCCAGCCGCTGCCCAGATATTCACCAACCGTCTGGCCGGTGATCGAGCGCCATTCCGGGGAATCCTCCGCGATCTTGCCCGCCGGCGTGGTCACCCACACGACCTGCGCTCCCGCCTGCACCAGCGAGCGGTACCGCTCCTCGCTGCGGCGCAGCGCCTCCTCCGAGTTCCGGCGCTCGGTGATATCGGCGGCGATCAGGACAACCCCGGTGATCTCCCCGTCCGCATCCCGTGAGGGGAACCACGAGAACGACCAGCGCCGCGCGTCCTCGCCCGCCCCAACCGCCAGATCCGGCTCCGCCACCGGCTCTCCGGCCGACAGCGCGCGGCGCGCGGCGGCCTCGGCAGAAGCCCCGAGACCCCCCGGCCAGACCTGCGAAGGAAGCCGCCCGATATAGGCCCCGGCGCCCGTGGGCTCCAACTGGGCCAGCGTCTCGTTCACCCTGCGGAAACGCAGATCCCCGCCCAGGAAAGCGAACCCGATCGGCGCCTCGCTCAGCAGCGTCGCCAGCAGCGCGGAATCGGACACGTCCATGCCGGACACGCGTGGCTTGGGCACGGATGTCCCTGTGCTCACCGGGGACACCCCGTGCCCGTGCGAGCGCGTGCCATGAACGGTTCCTTCCTGCTCACTGCGGACACAAGAAGGCTAGCGGCATCTGCACGCACAAGAGAGCTAGCGGCGACAACTTAGTAGCGGGAGCCGGCAGGGCACACCGCCCGCCGGCATCCCACGGCGCCCGCGGCTGGCGCTGATCTCGCGCTGCGGTGAGCAACAATGTCCTCAATGCTCGGTTATTGGTTGATTGATGCGAACCACACACCCCGGATGGCCCGTTACGGGGGAAGGAGGAGGTCGGTGGCTCGCGTGATCTCGGTAATGGCATGGGTGAAGTCGGCGGTGGCATGGGCGAAGGTGGCATGGGTGAAGTCGGTGATGGCTGGCGCGACAGCCATCACGCGGCTCGGGGAGCCCCGGGCCCTCGATGTCCGCATGATCCCGCATGACTTCCGCTCCCCCCGGGCGGACCCACGTGACGGTCGCGTGTTGGTAACCGGACCGCATGCTCCATGGCACGATAGAGGCAGCCACGCCCCACCGTCCACCCGGCACCGACGCCTGCGCGCCGAGCCTGCCGTCGCGGGCCGGGTACCGGAGCGCGTGGCCATGACCGGTGTCGGCTGAGGCGAGGGTATGGGATCGCGGGGCGAAGCAGGAAGGGGCGACGACACGGGCACAAACGGGCGGCACGCCGGGCCGGGGCATGGCATCGGGCGGCGTGCATCTGGAAAGCTAGCCCTGTGAACCCGCCGAGCCGACGCACCGATCCGCCGGGCCGGCCGGGGCATCACGGTCATTCCGGCCCGCCGCGTCAGAGGCCGGGCCTGGTCGGCTCCGCGTCGCCGCCGAATGCGCTGTTCGCCGAGATGCTGCGCGCCGCGCGGGAACTGCTCGCCGTCCGCAGCCCGCTGGATGCCGAGCTGATGGTGAGCGAGCTGCTCGGCACCTGGTGGGGCCAGCAGGGCAGCAGCCGCCCCGGTGCCCGGCATCCCCGGCGCCGCCGGGCCAGCGTCGAGGAACTCGTGGGTGAGGGGCTCGTCGCCTACGCCGCCGAGCAGGGCAGCCCGGCCGCGCTGGCGCTGCTGTCTGGCATCGCGTGCCTGGGCACGTCGCGCCAGGCCGCCAGCGCCGAGCAGGCGGCCCTGGCGCTGATGTAGCGCGGCGTCGCCCGGCCCGGGTGGGCCGAGCACGTCGGTGCCGTGGTCGCGGCCGAGTGCTACCTGAACTCCGACTCCTACGGCGATCGCGACGAGGTCGTGTGCGTGTTCAGCTACGCCGGCCAGGACCAGCATGCGCTGGTGGTCGTCGTCGACTACAACGCCGGCGGGCTGGCGCGCGACGGCTGGGTGACCTCGCAGGTGGCCAAGCTGCTCGACTACTGCAGCCAGTCGGCCTCCGCGTTCACTCAGGTCCAGGCCCCGCACGCGCGCCGGCTGCTGGAGTCGGCGCTCGCGGTCACCGAGCAGGCTGCCGACCCGCCGGTCAGCAGCTCGTTCCCCTCCTACCACGCGTTCATCAGGGCGCGGGTGCACACGCTCCCGCCCACCCAGCCGGGTCAGCAGGGCCAGTCCACCGGGCGCTCCGATCGGGCCGGGACCGGCGGGACCGCGAACCCGCCCGGGAGCACCTGGGCAGCCCGGCGCCAGACCTGGCGCAAGGACCGCAGGGCGATGCTGGTGGCCGAGTTCCTCGCGTCCGACGAGGCCGAGGACCTCTCCGACCGTGAGGCCGCCAGCCGCTGCGCCGACCACATCGTCGACTACGGCTGTGACCAGGACTTCGGCCGGCCGCTGCGGATGAGCCCGGCGAAGGCCGAGACCTTCTTGCTGGACTGGCTGCCGCGCAAGGTGATGCTGTCCCCGGCCGAGCAGCACGCGATGCCGCACGTGCTCGCGGCCTGGGTGCGCTGGGCGGGCGCGCGCGAGCGCCGGGATCCCGAGGCGATCCGCATCACGCTGGACGCGGTGTTCGATTCGATGGGCACGTTCACCCGGGTCTACCACGACCCGGCCTCGTTCGGCCTGGAGCCGAGGCTGGTGGCCAGGCTGCTGCCCGACTCCGACCTGGAGGCGCTGCCGCGCCGGGTCTTCGCGTTCGGCGTTCTGCAGGGCAGCTACCGGGGCACGGACCTCGGCGCCCTCGACCCGGCCAAGCCGGAGCACCGCCGGATCCTGCTGGAGGCCGACCACGACAGCCCGATCGGCCAGGCCTCGGGCGAAGAGCACATCGACCGGCATCTGGCCCTCGCCGACCGGCTCTGGCGCGGCGACCCGCCGGAGCTGTGGGAGGCGGCGCAGCGCCTGCTGGACCTGGGCGAGGACCGGCACGCGGTGCTGCACACGCTGATGGACACGATCCGGCTGGCCGGCAGCGACGAGAAGGCCATCGCCGCGGCGCTCTACGAGCTTCCCCCGGAGGAGCCGGGGAGGCCCCAGGGGGGACTAGCGGGGTGACGACCGGGCCCGGCGTCATCGACCTGAACGCCGACCTCGGCGAGAGCTTCGGCGCGTGGCGGCTCGGTGACGACGAGGCCCTGCTCGCGATCGTCACGAGCGCGAACATCGCCTGCGGGTTCCACGCCGGCGACCCGCTGACGATCCGGCGTGCCTGCGCGGGCGCGATCGCCCGGGGAGTGACCATCGGCGCCCAGGTCTCCTACCGCGACCTGGCCGGCTTCGGCCGCAGGGAGATGGACGTGCCGCCGGACGAGCTGACCGCGGAGGTGCTGTACCAGATCGCTGCGCTGGACGGGATCGCCAGGGCCGAGGGCGGCCGGGTCAGCTATGTGAAGCCGCACGGCGCCTTGTACAACCGGTGCGTCAGGGACGCGGTCCAGGCGGCGGCGGTGGTCGCGGCGATCGGCGCCTACGACGCACGGCTGCCGTTGCTCACCCTGCCCGGCAGCGAAACCGGCCGGGTGGCCGCCGAGGCGGGGCTCACCGTGGTCGCCGAGGCATTCGCCGACCGGGCGTACCGCGCCGACGGCTCCCTGGTCCCCCGTGGCCAGCCCGGCGCCGTGATCACCGACCGCGCCGCGGTAGCGGCGCGCGTGGCCACAATGGCCACCGGGCACGTGCTGGAGTCGGTGGACGGCCAGCAGGTCCCGGCGACGTTCCGCTCGGTGTGCGTGCACGGTGACACCCCCGGGGCCGTGGCGCTGGCCACCGCGGTCAGGCAGGCGCTGGAACGCGCCGGGGTGAAAGTGGCGCCGTTCGCGTGAGGCGCTGGCGCCCGGCGGGCGACGCCGCACTGCTGCTCGAGGCGGAGGACGTGGCCGCCAGACTCGCTGTGGCCATCCTGACGGAACGCGTCGCGGGCGTGGTTGACGTCGTGCCAGGGGCCCGGACCGTCCTGGTGACGATCGAGCCGGGCAGCAACGAGGTGGGCGAGCTGGCCGCAGCGCTGCTGGAGCTGCCGCTCCCGCCGGGCCGCCCGGGCGAGGGGGCGCTGGCCGAGATCGCGGTGGTCTACGACGGCCCCGACCTGGGTGAGGTGGCCCAGCTGACCGGGCTGTCTCCCGGCGAGGTCGTGGCCAGGCACACGGCGGGTGAGTACACCGTGGGGTGGCTCGGGTTCTCGCCCGGCTTCGGCTACCTGACCGGGCTGGACCCGGTGCTGGCGTCGGTGCCGCGCCTGTCCGAGCCGAGGCTGCGGGTCCCCGCGGGCTCGGTCGCGATCGCCGGGGGCCTCGCCGCCGTGTACCCGGGCACCTCGCCCGGCGGCTGGCGGCTGCTCGGCCGC
>JASHQP010000262.1 GCA_030039095.1 Streptosporangiaceae bacterium | reverse complement strand
TGCGCGCGTACGGCGCGACGGTGCACGTTGTCGACGGCAGCCGCGAGGACACGGCGAACGCCGCCGCGGTCGCGGCCGATCAGCCGGGCGTGTTCTACGCCAGCCACGTCTACAACCCGTTCTTCCTGCACGGCACCAAGACCTACGCCTTCGAGGCGTGGGAGCAGCTCGGCGGGCGGCTCCCCGAGACCCTGGTTCTGCCGGTCGGCAACGGCACCCTGGTGCTCGGCTGCCACCTCGGCTGCCGCGAGCTCCTGGCCCAGGGGCTGATCGGAAGGCTGCCGGCGATCGTCGCGGTGCAGGCCGAGGGCTGCGCCCCGCTCGCCAGGGCGGCCGCCCTCGGGCTCGCCAGCCCGGTCGACGTGCCCAGCGGCGGGACGATCGCCGAGGGCATCGCGATCGCCCGGCCGGCCCGCGGCACCCAGATCCTCGCCGCGGTCGCCGAGACCGGCGGCTCCATCGTCACGGTGAACGACGACCAGATCCGCGCCGCCCACGCCGACCTCGCGCTGGCCGGGCTCTACGTCGAGCCGACGGCGGCGGTGTGCTGGGCGGCGCTGCGCGCTGGCCTGGCCGGGGATCCGGCAGCGCCGGGCGAGCACGGCCCCGAAACGAGCGCCCTCGCGCCGCTGTGCGGCAGCGGCCTCAAATCCAAGCCGCCGCTTGGGCCGACAGAGACGATGAATGTACCAGAAGACGTGTTGTAGGCCGTCAAATGGTTCATTCATTCGGGCGTAAGAGCCCGGGCCGGGGATGGGAGTGGCCAGAGTAGCGGATGTGGTGACTACCTAGTCGATCGGCTGCCGGGCGAACGCTGGCGGCTCGCGTCCGGCGAACAGCCAGCCGCTGGCCGCGGCGATCAGCGGCAGGCCGAGCAGCAGGATCAGCACGTCGGTCACGGGCACGTCGCCGAACAGGGCGGACAGGCTGGCGTGCGCCCAGACCAGCGCCGCGGCGAGGGCGAAAGCCATGCCGGCGAGGGCGCCGAGCAGGCCCAGCGCGGCCGCGGTCGCCGCGGTGATCGTCCGCCGCGTGGTGGCGCTGGCCCCGGTCGCGGTCAGCGTGCGCAGATCCGGCGCGGTCTCGCTGCGGATCAGGCCAACGGACGAGGCCAGCACGCCGAGCGCGATCAGGATGCCGAGCCCGGTGCCGACGTCTGCGATCTCGCCGAAATCCGTTCCGCCGGACGCGATCTCGAGCGGCGCCTGGTAAGCGAGCACGACTCGCCGCGCGGCGCGGAGCTGCGCGGCGGTGAGCGGGGCAGGTGCCTGGATCAGCCACCCGAGCAGCCGCGTCTGGAAGTGGTACTTGCGCACGACGTACTCGGTGATCACCGTGTTCGGCGCGTCGGTTCCGCTGGGCAGGCTGCTGACCGTCTGGATCGCGGGGTTGGGCACGCAGTCGTTGCTCAGTGTGCAGGACGGGCCGCTGAGAGCAGGGGGCCCGCTGCTGTTATCGGACTCGCCTCCGTTCCCGGCCTGCCAGACCAGCTGCAGGTTCGACATGCCTGCCAGCCCCGGCCGCGAGGTAAGGAAGTCGGCGCCGGGAGCGATCTGGCTCGCCGTGATTCCGTACGTGGCCAGCAACCGCGGGGTGGCCACGTACGCGCTGCCGGTGAAGTTGCTGTTGCTGTCTCGTGACACGCCGGCCTCGGACAGCGTGGCGACGGTGCCTTCGAGCGGAACCGCGGACCGCGCGTGCAGGCTGGCGGCGAGGGTATTCAGCTGCTTGCCCAGCCTGGCCTCCTGGGCGCTGGTGAGCCGATTCATCATGCCCGGGGCCGGGCTGCTCCCCGCGGTGACGATGAGCTGGCTGCTGGACAGGTTGGGGCCGGACGGGTTGAGCGGGTTGGCGGTCCGCTCGCTGCCGACGAGGCAGATGACCGTGGCCAGGAACACGCCAAACGTGATCGCCGCCAGCGCGGCACCGGACCGGGCCCGGTAGCGGGCCAGATCACGCAGCGCGATCCGGATCGCGACGGGCAGCCGACGGCCAGCCCCGGGGGCCAGCGCGCCGATGGCCAGCGGGGCGAGCACGATGATGCCGGCGATCGTGCCAACGAGCCCGCCCAGCAGGACCAGCGTGCCAAGGGGATTGGGCCCGTTGCCTCCGCCCGGAGGCCCGGCCTGACCGCCGGCGAACGCCAGGCAGAGCAGGCCGAGTGCGAACACGATGGCGCCAGGCACGGCGGACCGGTGCACCCCTCTCGGCGGCGCCGGACGCCCGGACAGCGCGGCCGCCACCGGCACCTCGGCCATCGTCCTGGCCGGGCGGCGCGACGCCATCACCGACGTCGCGACCGCGAAAACGGCGCCGATGGCAAACGCCCACCACGGCAGGTTCGTCGCGTCGACCGCGTGGCCGCTGTCCCGCTGCAGCGTCGGCGCGTACGCAAACCAGGCAGCGAGGCCGGCCGCCGCCCCGGCCGCCGCGCCCGCCAGGCCGACCACAAGGCCGTTGGCGATCATGACCAGGCGCAGGTCGCGCTCGGTCGCGCCGATCGCGCTGAACATGCCGAGGGCGCGGAGCCTGCGCTGGGCCATCACGGAGAAGCTGGCCACCGACACCAGGCCGATGAACGCCAGCCCGAGTACCTCCACCACCAGGATGAGCGTGGCCTGCGGGAGCCCGCCGACCTGCTCATTCGGGGTGAGCAGCGTTGCCGCCGGAACTCCGGGCAGCGTCGTGCCGCTGGCCGCCAGCCGCGCCGCGGCCGGGCCAAGCAGCATGATCACCTGGGTGGGGTGCGCGACCTGGCCCGGGGCGGCCAGAGCGAACTCGTCCGACAGGTTGCTCGGGTCCGCGACGATGCCGGTCACCCGCCAGGTCCGGCCGGCGGCCCGCCAGCTGCCACCCACATGGGCGCCGTACAGTGCCGCGACTCCGCTGGTCAGCGCCACCTGGCCGGGACCGGCCGGATAGCTGCCGCTGACGAGGCCGAGCAGCGGACCGTTGAAGTGCCCGTGCGGGCTCTCGGCGCGGAGCTGCACAGACTCCGACGTGCCGGTGGCGATCTTCTGGTTCTCGATGACGTCGGCCGGTCCCCAGCTGCGCTGAATGGTGGCGATGTCGGCGGCCAGGGCCGGGTCGCTGCCGGGCAGCTTGGCCATCGCGACGGCGGTGCCGTAGGTGGGCCAGTTGGGGTCGGCGAGCTGCGCGTTCGTGACCACGCCGGCGCCCCAGACCGTCGCCGCGACCGCCACGGTGAGCATGCCGAGCACGAGCAGCTGCTGGCGCCATTCGCGGCGGAACAGCCGCCAGCCCCAGCGCAGCACCGCCCGGCGGGCGACGATGCCGCCGCTCGCGCGCGAGTCCAGATCGGGTGGGTCGTGCAGGGCGGTACTCATCACCGGGTATCCCCGGGAATGAGGAGGGATTCGGGGCCGGGCGGGCGGGTCGTGGTGCCGGTCATACGCCCGTCCCGCAGGAGCATCACCCGGTCGGCCCAGGCGGCCAGCTGCGCGTCGTGGGTTACCACCACGGCGGCCACGCCCCGCTGGCATGCCTGGTGCAGCAGCCGCATCACCTCACCGGCGTTCACCGAGTCCAGGGCGCCGGACGGCTCGTCGGCCAGCAGCAGGCGGCGGTCCCCCACCACGGCGCGGGCGATCGCCACCCGCTGCCGCTCGCCGCCGGACAGCTGATCGGGGAACCACCTCGCCCGCCCGGCGACGCCCAGCGCCTCCAGCGCGGCCAGCCCGGCCGCGCGCGCCTTCGGCACAGCCACGCCGTCCAGCTCCAGCGGCAGGGCGGCGTTCTCGGCGGCGGTCAGCCCGGGCAGCAGGTTGAAATCCTGGAACACGTAGCCGATCACCCGCCGCCGCAGCCGCGCCTTGCGGGCCCGCGGCATCCCCGCGAGCGGCATGCCGCAGACCAGCACCTCGCCGCTGGTGGGGTCTTCCAGGCTGCCGGCGATGGTCAGCAGCGTGGACTTGCCCGACCCGCTCGGCCCCATCACCGCGACCATCTCCCCGGCCCGCACCGACAGGTCCACCCCGGAGAGCGCGTGGACTTCGGCCGGCTCGTGCCCGTAGGTTTTCGACACGTCGCGCAGTTCCAGGACGTTCGGCTCGCCATCGCCGTCGGCGTCTCGTTCCGGCCCGTTCATCGCCTGGACCCCAGCCGGCGGAGCTGCGGCACCGCAGCGGGGGCAGCGGGAGGCGGGGGCGGCTCGGCGGCGGCCCGTTCCAGCCGCACCTGCGCGGCGTCCAGCCAGCGGATCACCGCGTCCAGCCGGAACAGCTCGGCGTCGACCATCAGCGCCAGGCTCAGGTCGTCGCGGGCCTCACCCTCCTTCAGCCGGGTCCACTGCTGCATCAGCTCGAGCAGGTACAGCCGGTGCGTCTGGATCACGTCGTGCACGTCGGTGCCCGGCACCCGGGCCGCCACCAGCACCTTCATCACCAGCTCGTCGCGCGGCGGGGAGGTCAGGTCCGGCGGGGTGCGCAGCCACTCGGCCAGCGCCTCCTCGCCACGCGGCGTGATGCGGAACCGCTTCTGCGGGCCGTCCTGGCCGGCGCCGTCGGATTCGGCCAGCCCGTCGCGTTCCAGCCGGCCCAGCGTCTTGTACACCTGGCCGACGTTCAGCGGCCACACCTCGCCGGTCCCGGCCTCGAATTCCTCGCGCAGCTGCAGCCCGTACTTCGGCCCCTCGGACAGCAGCGCCAGCAGCGCGTGCGGAACACTCATGAGTCCATCCCTTCACCAGCTAATCAATCGGCTGCCGGG
>JASHQP010000261.1 GCA_030039095.1 Streptosporangiaceae bacterium | reverse complement strand
CGGGTCTGTGCCTGCACCGCGGCGAGCGCCTCGAGCAGCAGGTCCCGCCGGTTGTAGGTGACCACGACCGCGATCACCCGGGGCGGCGGCTCGCTAGGCATGCTTGCCGACCCGGCGGCGCTCCAGCCTGCGCCACGCGATGATGCGCATCCGACGCACGACCGGGAAGCGGCTGCTGAGCTCGCGCACCGTGCGCTTCAGCCGCGGCGAGGACGCCACCGTCGACTCCACCCTGGCGACGAGCCCGCGCTGCTGGTCCGGGCTCGGCTGCGGCTTCGCGGCCGGGTGGGCCCTGTGGTACTGGTTGACGACCAGGGCCGACGCGGCTTGCACGGCGGCGTCGAGGACCAGATCGGCCGGCTGGTCGCCCGGGCCCGCGGCCGGCTGGGTGACCGGGGCTGGCCGCAGCTCGTCCAGGCTGCCGACCACGTCGTAGGCGGACTGGCTCAGCGCCTCGATCAGGACGTCGGCTTGCTTGCCGGCCCATTCCTCGCGGCCGGCGGGGATCACGAGCCGCCCCTCGCGCGGCCGCGCCGCCAGGGCCCGGTGCGCGACCCCCTCCTTCACGTTCCACATGTAGAACCAGTCCGGTACCTCTTCGGGCAGCACCTCGTTCAGCCGCCTCAGGAACTCGATCTCGGGCAGGCCGAGCGAGGCGTTCGGCCGGGCGCGGCTGAGGTCCACGCTGGCCGGGTCGACGTCGAGGAGGGACGCGAACCGCTGCCACAGGAGCGCGTTGTCCGACCCGCGCGGCGGGACCGTGATCACGTGAATCCGCTCCGGCGGCACGTACTGGGCCCAGATGCCGGCGACCGCGACCGTGTCGTGCACCCGCCAGAACCACCACTGCCGCCGGTCGGCCGAGTATGACTCCCGGTCGATCACGTCGCCGAGCCAGTCGGTGAAGCCCTTGGCGTTGCGGTGCTTCACGGTCTCCTGCCACTCCGCGGGCAGCAGCGTGGCCATGTCCCGCACGGTGAGCACCACGTGCACGTCGGCCGGCTGCAGGGACCGCACCGCGCGCTCGGCCTGCTCGGGGTCGGCCGCCGAGAAGAGCTCGTGCGATATCACCGCGACCCGGGGCGCCTGCTGGGCCTGGCGGGCCAGGATCTCCCATTCGCCCGTCCACGACCCGGCAGGATCCGAGGCCAGCTTCGGTATGCCGCGCAGGTCCTGGCTGGCGCGGTAGTGATCTTGCGGGTGGTGGCCGGGCAGCACGACGCCCTGCGCGGCGAGCTCGCCGCGGTTTCTCCACATGACGTGCTGCAGGAAGGTGGTGCCGGTCTTCGGCTCGCCGATGTGCAGGAACACCGTGGGCCCGGGCCCGGGGTTGCTGCGGTTCTCGCTGTCGGCGTGCCTTGCCATCCTGGCAACCTCGCGTCTCGTCGTTCTAGCGCTTCGGGGGATCCGGCCGGGAAACCGGCCGCGGCGGCTCGCAACTGACAGTAATGCCAGCTATGCGCCCTAAACTGATCGTAAAGTAGCGTTCACCAAAAGGATGGCGACTGTACAAGGTATGGACCGTGCGCCGTCGACAAGCCTGGCTACATTCGGGCACCGGCACGGACCGCCCGCTCTTGCGGCCCGGCCTTGTCGCGTTGCGCACTCCCCCCACTGACGGAAGGCAGGCCTCCTGCGCATGCATGAGCCCTTCTCGCTCCTGGTCTCGGTGTACGACGGCGATCGGCCCGACTACATCCGGCGGGCGCTCCGCAGCGCGGTTGACGAGCAGACCGTCCGCCCCGACCAAGTGGTGATCGTACGGGACGGGCCGGTTCGCGGCGAAATCGCCGGATGCCTGGAGGACTTCGTGCGCACGAGCCCGGTGCCGGTCTCGTACGTCCCGCTGGAGCACAACGGCGGCCTGGGGCCGGCGCTCGACGAGGGCCTGACCGCGAGCTGGTTCGACGTGGTCGCCCGCATGGACGCCGACGACGTGGCGATGCCGCACCGGTTCGAGGTGGAGATGCCGCTGATCGAGGACGCGGACATCGTCGGGGCAGGCCTGCTCGAGTTCGTCGGGGACACCGACGACATCGTCGGGCAGCGCGTTCCGCCCACCGACGCGGGTCAGATCCAGCGCTATGCCAGGATGCACGACCCGTTCAATCATCCGACGGTCGTCTACCGCCGGCGCGCAGTGCTCGCGGCGGGCGGCTACGGAGAGTTTCCGCTGATGGAGGACTACGCGCTGTTCGCCAGGATGCTGGCAGGCGGCGCGAGGGCGGTCAACGTGGCCGAGCCGCTCGTGTTCTACCGCGTCGGTCCCGAGGCCTTCAAGCGCCGGGGCGGGACCGGGCTGCTGCGCTCCGAACTGCGGCTGCAGCGCGAGTTCCGGCGGCGCGGGTTCACCAGCCCGCTCGAGTTCGCGCGCAACGTGCTGGTCCGCGGCGGGTACCGGCTCATCCCGTGGTGGTGCCGCCGGGCGGTATACCGGCCGATCGTCGCCCACTTCGCCGAGCCCCAGGAGCCCGGGCTCGCGGTCACGGAGGGGGAGCCGGTGCTGGCGGGCGAGGCGCCGGGATGCGGGGAGCAGGCCTGCTGCCTGCCCGAGGGGGAGTGGGAGTACCCCGAGGGGGAGTGGGAGTACCCGGAGATGCCGGCCGCCGGGTTCTGGCGCGAGCAGCCGCTGTCGGTGGGCTCGTGAACATCGACCTGGCGGTCGTCGGTTCCGGGTTCTTCGGGCTGACGGTGGCCGAACGGTGCGCCAACGACCTGGGCCTGCGCGTCCTGATCCTCGAGCGCCGCCATCACATCGGCGGCAACGCGTACAGCGAGCCGGAGCCGCAGACCGGGATCGAGATCCACCGCTACGGCGCGCACCTGTTCCACACCTCGAACGCCCGGGTCTGGGAGTACGTCAACCGCTTCACGACGTTCACCGGCTACCAGCACCGGGTGTTCTCGGTCTACAAGGGCCGGGTGTACCCGCTGCCGATCAACCTGGCCACGATCTGCGAGTACTTCGGCTCGGTGATGTCCCCGGACGAGGCGCGAGCGCTGATTGCCGAGCAGTCGGCCGAGGTGCCGCGCGGGCAGGCGGCCAACCTGGAGGAGCAGGCGATCTCGCTCATCGGGCGCCCGCTGTACGAGGCGTTCTTCCGCGGCTACACCTCGAAGCAGTGGCAGACCGACCCCACCAAGCTGCCCGCGGAGATCGTCACCCGGCTGCCGGTGCGCTACACGTTCAACAACCGCTACTTCAGCGACACGTTCGAGGGGCTGCCGACCGACGGCTACACCGCCTGGCTCGAGCGCATGGCCGACCACAAGAACATCGAGGTCCGGCTGGGTACCGACTTCGCCGGGCTGCGCGGCGGCCTGCTCGGTAACGTCCCGGTTGTCTATACTGGCCCGCTTGACGCCTACTTCGGATACGCTGCGGGCGACCTAGGCTGGCGCACGCTCGACTTCGACGTGGAGGTGCTCCCCACGGGCGATTTCCAGGGGACGCCGGTCATGAACTACGCCGACGAGGATGTGCCGTTCACCCGTATCCACGAGTTCCGGCACTTCCACCCGGAACGCGACTGGTATCCGAAGGACAAGACAGTGATCATGCGAGAGTACTCGCGCCTGGCCGGCCGCGGCGACGAGCCGTATTACCCGATCAACACCGCAACGGACCGGGAGCGGCTGCTCAGCTACCGCCAGATGGCGGAGCGCGAGCCCGGGGTGTTCTTCGGCGGCCGTCTGGGCACCTACAAGTACCTCGACATGCACATGGCCATCGGGTCCGCGCTCAGCATGTACGACAACCACATCCGCCCGCTGTTCGCCGATGGCGCGGCGCCAATCCAGGGGCGAGCCGGAAATGAGTAACGCGACGGAAGCGGGCGTGTCCGCCCGGTCGCTGCGAGTCCTCCAGCGGGTCGTGTTCCCGGGTGACGATCTCGACGTCGTGCCGCTGTTCGTGGAGACCAAGATGGACCGCGGCGCCTCCGAGCTCGCGGCTGAAATGGCCGCGGAGGAGCTCACCGGGCGCAAGGTGACCGGCGGGACGTCAACCGCGAGCGCCTCGGTCGGCGAGGCGCAGTCGAGCGTCCGCTTCGGCGTCGACGTGCCCGCCCACCTGATCGAGGAGGCCGGCCCGCGCCGCAGCGCGGTAATCACCGCGGGCGCCAGGGTCTCTTTCGCCACCTACTTCAACGCGTTCCCGGCCAGCTACTGGCGCCGCTGGACCGACGTGGACGCGGTGACGCTGAGAATCCGGGTGGCGGGCGAGTCGAAGGTCATCCTGTACCGCTCGTCGGCCCGGGGGCACAGTCATCCGATCGAGACGATCAATGTCGAGTCGGACTACGCGGAGACGATCGAGCGCGTGCTGCCGCTCATCCCGTTCATCGACGGCGGCTGGTACTGGTTCGACATCGTCGCCGGGCCGCGCGGGACCACGCTGGTCGAGGCGGACTGGCTGGCCCTGGCCGAGCCCTCGCCGCCCGGCCGGGTCAGCCTCGGCATCACCGCGTTCGGCGCGCCCGACGATCTGGTCCAGAAACTGCGGGTGCTCGGCGACTTCGGCGACCTCCACCCGCAGCTCGACGCCGTTTACGTGATTGACCATAGTTCCAGAGGGGTGAGTGACTACCCCGGCTTCCAGGACGCGGCCAAGAAGCTCGGCGGCCGCGTGCAGGTGATCGTGCAGCCGAACCTGGGCGGGTCGGGCGGGTTCTCCCGGTCCATGGACGAGACCGTGCGGGCCGGCAAGAGCGACTATGTGCTGCTCAGCGACGACGACGTCGAGCTCGATCCCGAGGGCATCCTGCGCGCCGTGACCTTCGCCGACCTGGCCCGCAAGCCGACGATCGTCGGCGGCCAGATGTTCAGCCGGTACGAGCGCTCGGTGCTGCACGCGTACGCCGAGGCGGTGGCGCCGTACCGGTGGTGGTGGGGGAACGCCCCGAACACCAAGAGCCGGCACGACTTCGGCCGCCGCAACCTGCGCAACACCCCGTGGCTGCACCGCCGGGCCGACGGCGACTACAACGGCTGGTGGATGTGCCTGATCCCGGTCCAGCTGATCAAGGAACTCGGCCTCGCGATCCCGGTGTTCATCAAGTGGGACGACGCCGAGTACGGTCTGCGCGCACGGGACCGGGGCTACCCGACCGTGTCGCTGCCCGGCGTGGCCTGCTGGCAGGCGCCGTGGACGGACAAGAACGACGCCCTCGACTGGAACGCCTACTATCACCTGCGCAACCGGCTCGTCGCCGCGCTGCTGCACTCGAAGGAGCGCCGTGGCGGCCAGCTGATCCCGGAGAGCCTGGAGCGGCAGCTGCAGGCCCTGCTGTCGATGCAGTACTCGACCGTCGCGCTGCGTGCACTCGCGATCGAGGACGTGCTGCGCGGTCCTGAGCACATGCACGCCGAGATCGGCACGAAGCTGGCCTACCTCCGGGAGTTCCGGAAGCAGTACATCGACGCCCAGGGTGAGGCCGACCTGGACAGCTACCCGCCGCCGCGGCGGCGGGCCCCCGAGGCGGTGAAGTCCTCCACCACGCCGACCAACAGGTTCAACCTGCTGACCAAGGCGGCGTCGGGGACGGTGCACCAGTTCCGGAGGCCGCGTAAGGGAGCGAAGCAGCGGCCGCAGATGGCGCTGCCGCACCAGGACACCGGCTGGTGGGTGCTGACCAAGCTGGACAGCGCGCTGGTGTCGACGGCCGACGGCGCGAGCGCCTCCTGGTACCAGCGTGACCCGAAGCTGTTCCGGTCACTGGGCAAGCGCAGCGTCGTCCTGCACCTGCGGCTGCGGCGGCAGTGGGCGAAGGTGGCCGCCGAGTACCGTGCGGCGGCCGCGGACTTCACCTCACCGGAGCGGTGGCGGGAGACCTTCGCGGGGCCTGCCGTCCAGTCGGCGCCCGTCGTCCAGTCGGCGCCTGCCGTCCAGCCGGCAGCTGCCGATCAGCCTGCCGATCAGCCCGCGTCTGCCGATCGGCCGGATAGCCCCTCGTGAGCGCGGCGTCGACCGGACGGCGCGGGCCCGTGCCGGCCGGCCCGGATCCGGGCCCCTCCCGTCCGCAGGACGCCGAGGTCCCGGCCGGGGTGCGCTCCCGGTGGGCGGCGGCGCGATGGCTGCCGGTCCTCATCGTCGTCGCCGTCATGGCCGTGCTCGGCGTGTGGGGCCTGGCCAGGCGGGGCGCCATGGGCAACGACGAGGTGGCCAGCCGCTGGGCGGCCACGCTGAGCCTCGGCCAGCTGTTCCACCTGCTCGGCAACCTGGACGCCGTGCACGGCCTGTACTACCTGCTGCTGCACTGCTGGATAGCGGTCGGCTCCACGCCGACGATCATCCGCATCCCTTCGGTCATCGTCATGACCGCCGCTGCCGGGCTGGTCGTGATCGTCGCCAGGCACCTGACCGGGTCGGCCTGGGCCGGGCTGTTCGCCGGCCTGATCATGGCGCTCGACCCGGTGATCAGCTACTACGCGCAGACCGCCCGGTCCTACGCGATGGTGTTCTGCGTGGTGGTGGCCGCCACCCTGGTCCTGGTGCGCGCGCTGGAAGCCGAGGATGACGCCCGGGCGGGCCAGGAAGCCGCCGGCCGCCGTCTGCGCGATCGCTGGATCGCCTATGCCGCGCTGATCACGCTGGGCGGCTACCTGAACGAGCTGGCGCTGCTCGTCCTGGCGGCGCACGCGGTGACGGTGCTGCTCACCAGGTACGGCTCGCGGACGGTCAAGCACTGGCTCGTCAGCGGGGCGGGAGGCGCGATCCTGGTCCTGCCGGTCGTCGTGCTCAGCATCAGGGAGCGTGCCGCCGACACCGGGGCTACCCGGCCGGACCTGCACGACATCGAGGTCCTCTTCCACGACTATTTCGGGGCGACGATCCTGGTGGCCGCCGGGATGCTCGCGCTCGCCGTCTTCGCCGTGCTGCCGGCGACCGCGCTTCCCGCGATCAGGGTCTTGCGGCCCATCCCGGCCGCCGGGGCGCAGGACGCCTCCGCGTGGTGGACGCGCGGCGGCCTCTGCCTGCCGTCGGTCGCGGCGCCGCTGCTGGTGGTGCCTGCCGCGCTGCTGGTCGCGGAGTCGGTGGTGGGGAAGGCGCTGTACGCGGACCGGTACATCCTGTACTGCGAGGCGGGCGCGGCCCTGCTGGCCGGGGCGGGGGCGTACCGGCTCGGCCAGTGGGTGGGGCCGTGGCTCGGGCGCCGGCTGGCCGGCTGGCGCGGGCAGGGCGGCGCGGCGGGCTGGCGGTCGCTGGTGTGGCTGCCCGGTGTGCTCGTGTGCGTGTGCGCGCTCGTGCTGCAGTTCGGGGCGCAGCAGCGGACCCGTACCCCGCAGAGCCGTCAGTTCGACTTCGGCGACCCCGCCTTCTACATCGCCGCCCGTGCCCAGCCCGGCGACGGCGTGCTGTTCTTCAACACGTTCTACCGGAAGATCACGCTCGGCTACCCGGAGCAGTTCCGGGACGTCACCGACTTCTCGGTGGCGGTGTCACCGGCCACGGCGGGCACGTACAACGGCGTCGACAAGCCCCTCTCCGAGGTGCGCTCGCTGATGCTCACCTACCGGCGGATCTGGGTGGTCGGCCATTACCCGTCGGCGGCCGCGGCCGCGCCGGCGGTCAGAGGCGAGAGCGAACTGCTGCTGAGCCGCTTCACCCTGGTCGCCAAGCGGCACTTCAAGGGCATGAACGTCACGCTCTGGGTGCGCCGTTAGGGTGCGCCGTTAGGGCGAGCCTGGCCGTTCAGCGGCGCAGGCTGGTGCAGCTGAACGTGTTGGTCAACGGGGCCTTTCCGCCCCACCAGTCCTTGAAGCTGACCGTGATCGTCCCCGCCGGGTGGCGATCGCAATGGCGAAGCCACGCGTTCGCGGTGGTATGCCAGGCGGAGGCGGGGCCGGCGAGACGACGCACCGGGTAACGGAAGTCCGTGGCCCAGCCGGCCGCCAGGACCGCCACCAGGGCGACGACGGCGACGATGGCCTTGGGCCGCGGCCACCAGCGGCGCGCGCACGCATCGGCCGCCACGATCAGCGCCGCGTCGAGCAGCAGGATCGGCAGCGTGGAGTACCGTGCACCGTGTTCCACCTTGACCGTCACCGCCTGGCCCGGACCGCCCCAGGCGAAGCCCGAGGTGATCGCGGTGAACACGAGGCCGGTCAGCACAGCGGTGATCACGAATACCCGGGTCCGCCCGGTCTGCGTGACAACCGCGGCGGCGAGGACGACGAGGATGAGGATGCCCACTGCCGCCGAGGCGGCGTTCACCCCGATGAGGTCGCGCAGGTCCCAGGACAGGTGCCAGCCGATCGTGGGCAGCAGGACCTCGCGCGTGTAGTAGATCACCGCGTTGATCGGATTATGCGGCGTGAGCCTGGACGTGTGGCTCGTGGCGATGACCATGAGCTGCACGAGGCAGCCCAGCGCCCAGCCGGCGGTCGCGGCGTGCTCGCGCAGGCGCCGGGGGACCACGATCACACGCGCCGCGAACAGCGGCGCGAACACCAGGCCGAGCGAGGTCGAGGCCGCCGCGGCGAACGCCATGACCGCGGCGACCCAAGCACCGGCCCGGGTTCGCGGTCGCCACAGCGCCGCCCAGAACAGCCCGACGAGCAGGTACCAGATGGTGTTGACGCCGTTGTCGGCGATCTCGAGCTGCGCCACCGGCAGCAGCACCACCGACAGGCCCACCAGGACGCGGAGCCACCGCGAGCCGACAACGTCCTCGCTGGCGTGATAGACGAACAGCCCGACCGCGGACGCCACGAGCGCGCCGCCGACCGCGAAGGCAGCCGACGCGTGCCTGACCGGCAGCAGCGCGGCAATCTGGCCGATCACGCGGGGGACCAGCTGCAGATATCCCCCGTACGACTGCAGCAGGTGCCAGGGATGCGCGAGCGCGGCGGGCAGGTAGATGCCCGGGTCCTCGGCGTACACGCTCTCCCAGGCTGGCCTTCCGCCGGCACGGGCCAGCATCACCACCGCCCCGAGGACGACAATGGCAATCTGGATGACGAGCAG
>JASHQP010000260.1 GCA_030039095.1 Streptosporangiaceae bacterium | reverse complement strand
CCGGAGGCCGGGGCCGCGGCGGCCGTGCCGCTGCAGTTCGACCGGGTCAGAAGTTCGCCGGTGCCGCCGGAGTCGTGAGGAGAGCCGTGCGCGGTTATGTCCTTGGCCCGGGTGCGGGAGTCGCCGGCAGCGGGTCAGACGTCAAGGCCACAGCGGCGGTCACGGCGGGCGCGCTGACGGTGATGGAATCGACGATCACGCAGGGGCCACCACGTCATGTGCACGCTCATGAAGACGAGTGCTTCTACGTCCTCGAAGGGACCGTGGTAGTGAGCTGCGGCGATGAGGTCTTCGAGGCTGGGCCGCGCAGCTTCGTCTTTCTGCCGCGCGGCATCCCGCACACGTTCCGCGCCGCCGACGGCCGGGCCGATGTCTTGCTGATCGCCGTGCCCGGCGGCATCGAGCACTATTTCAGCGAGATCAACAAAGCCGTCAGCGGCGAGGAGCAGGAGCGGATCGGTGCCAGGCACGGCATCCGCGTCGTCTGAGGCCTGCTGATCAGGGCCCAGCGGTCAGTTCCGCCACTCGGGGCGGCTCGAGCCCCGTGGGACCAGAACGGGTGCTGGCCACGCTGGTGCGGTGGCCGAGAACCGGACCGGCGGGGCGAGCATGTGGACGTCGCCCAGGGGGCTGGGGGCGTCGTAGGCGACGGGCTCGCGCAGGCTGTGCTCGTCGTCGCAGCCGGCCAGCGCGGGGTTCACCAGGCCGAGCGAACCGCACCACATGGCCGCCCTGGTGAGGCTCACGGTGACGTGCCACGAGCCGCCCACGGTGGCGCGTTTCACCAGCGCCGCGGCCGCACCGGCCGCGCCCAGGTAGCCGGTGACGTAGTCGTTGATCAGGCCGGTGACGGGAAGCCGGGGCTCGGATGCGGTTCCCTCGGCCACCATGAGCCCGGAGGCAGCCGATCCGTTCATGTCGAACCCGCCGCGTTCCGCCCAGGGACCGCGTGATCCGTAACAGGTGACCGACACCTGAACCAGTCCCGGGTATCTCTCCGCGAGCTGGTGCGGGCCGAGACCATGGCGCTCCAGCGAGCCGCCCCGGTGGTTGTTGACCACGACGTCGGCGCCGGCCAGCAGCGCCGCCGCCCGCGCCTGCCCCGCCTGGCCTGCGAGGTCCACGTAGGCACTGCGCGAGCCGACGTTGGCCTCGGCGTAGATGAACTCGTGCTCGTAGTCGTTCGGGCGGGTGGCGCACAGCACGTCGGCCCCGTGCTCGGCCAGCGTCCGTCCCACGACCGGGCCGGCGACGGCGTGGGTGAACGCCAGCACCCGCAGTCCCTCGAAGGGCCGCCGCGCGGGGCCGAGGTCTCGCGGCGGCGCGTCGCCGATGCGCTCGAGACCGATGACCGGCTGGGCAGCCAGCAGTGCACCATGCTCGTGCGCCAGCCACTCGCCGCGGGTGCGCACGACACACGCCGGCAAGCCCACCGCGTTCGCGGCATCCTCCAGCTCGAACGCGTCTCGCGCGGCGATGGCCGCCGCGACCCGGGCACCGTCGGGCGGCACGTCCAGGAAGCGGCACCATTTCGCGGCCAGGCGCGGGTAGACCCCGGACACCATGATCCAGCGCCCGTCGGCCGTCCGGTACGGGGTGAGCAGGAACGGGTTGTCCAGCACCAGCGGATGCGGGGCCGGCTCCCCGTTCAGGCTCGGCCGCCAGAACGCACCAGGGTTTATGCCGTGCACGGCCTGGCGCAGGTCCAGCGCGAGGTCCTGGGCCGGGCCACCGCGGCGGCGGTGCAGGGCAACCGCGGCGACGGCGCCGGCCATGACCGGGATGCCGATGCAGGCCCCGAGACGGTGCGCTGCAGGCAGGATCGGATCCTCGCCGGCGAATGACACGGTCCCTCCCGCATCTGCCGTGGCTAGCCCGATGCCAGACAGCAGGCCGTCCAGCGCCGCCAGTGGGTCGAATCCAGCGCCGTGCCGTTGCGGCCTGGTGGGGACGCCGGCGTGAGTCATGACTGCACGCCATCGCCGGGCTGGGCGGCGGCCTGCGCGGTCGGCGCACCGCCGCGGAACAGCAGCGCGGCCACCACGGACCCGGCGGCGAACATGCCGGCCGCCCACCAGAACGCGGTCGTGTAACTGTGGACCTGGGCGAGCTCGACAAGCGCCGGCGCCGGGCGGCCGCCTGCCATCAGCCGCGGGCTGAGGTGGCTGGTGAGGTAGCTGGCGGCGGCACTGGCCGCCACGGTGTTCAGCAGCGACGTGCCGATCGACCCGCCGACCTGCTGCCCGGTGTTCACGACCGCCGACGCGACCCCGGCGTCGGACGGCGCAACGCCCGACGTGCCCGTGTTCATCGACGGAGACATCACGAACCCAAGGCCGATCGCGGCGAGCAGCAGCGGCGGCAGGACATCGGCCGCGTAGCTGGAGTGCGGGCCGATGTGGGTCAGCCACGCCAGGCCAGCGGCGGCGGCGAGCATCCCGGGCGCGACGAGGAGCCGGGGGCCGATGCGGGGCAGCAGCACGATGTTCGCCAGGTTGGCGCAGACGATGATCGCGCCGACCAGGGGCAGGAAAGCGACGCCGGTCGTAACGGGGCTGTAGCCCAGGGTCTCCTGCAGGTAGTAGGTGAGGAACAGGAAGATGCCGAACATGCCCGCGCCGGTGACGAGGATCGACAGGTAGGCAGCGGCGCGGTTGCGGTCGAGGACGATGCGCAGCGGCAGCAGCGGCTGCCTGGCGCGCGTCTCGATGGAAGCGAACACCGCGAGCGCCACCACGCCGGCAACCAGGAACGCCCAGGTCGCTGGGGAGCGCCAGCCGTAGCTGGCGGCGTTGGAGAACCCGTAGACGACGCAGAACATGCCCGCGACCTCGGCCGCGAGGCCGGGCAGGTCCAGCCGCTGCCGCGGCCCGGGCGCCTGCGGGCGCAGCAGCACGAGGGCGCCGGCGAACGCGACCGCGGCGAAGATCAGGTTGACGTACAGGCACCAGCGCCAGTCCAGGTACTGGGTGAGCAGCCCGCCGAGCAGCAGTCCGACCGCACCCCCGGCGCCCGCGATGGCGCCGAACACACCGAATGCCTTGCCCCGGTCCTTGGTGCCGCCGAACGTGGTGGTGAGCAGCGACAGCGCAGCCGGCGCCAGCAGCGCCCCGAAGGCACCCTGGCAGGCCCGCGCGGCGACGAGCATGCCGAAGCTGCCCGCCGCGCCGCCGGCGGCTGACGCAGCCGCGAAGCCGATCAGGCCTGCGATGAACGTGGCCTTCCGGCCGATCAGGTCGGTGAGCCGGCCGCCGAGCAGCAGCAGGCTGCCGAAGGCGAGCGCGTAGCCAGTGACCACCCACTGCCGCTCGACGTTGGAGAAGTGCAGGGCGTGCTGCGCGGACGGCAGCGCGATGTTCACGATCGTGGCGTCGAGCACGACCATCAGCTGGGCCAGCGCGACGACGGCCAGGATCAGCCAGCGCCGGGGGTCCGGCCCGTCCACACCGGGTTCTGGATCGCGTGCCTTTGCCGGGGCTCTTACGGCGGCGTTGCTCATGGTGCTGGGTCCCTTCGGGTCCGCCGGGCTGGTTCTTGATGCAGCCTAACGCAAATTTGCAGTCTTCTGCAAGATTGCAGTCTGAGGTAGACTTCTCACATGGCAGAGGCTGGACTGAGGGAACGCAGCAAGGCACGCCGCCGGGCGGCGATCATCCGGGCAGCCTTCGAGCTGTTCGCCGAGCGGGGCTACGACGCGACCACCGTCGCCGACATCGCCGAGGCGGCCGAGGTGGCGCCGCGGACCGTCTCGATGTACTTCCCGGCCAAGCAGGACATCGCGATGTCCCGGCTGGGCGACGGGGTGGCGAGCCTGACCGCCGCCATACGGGACCGCCGGCCCGGCGAGACAGTCCACGAGGTCTTCGGCCGCTGGCTGCTGGCCAGCCAGACCGAACCCGAGGACCGGGAGCTCTACCGGCTCGCGCGCCGCATGTTCGCGGCGAATCCCGATCTAGCCGCGCTGCGCACGGCCCGGATAGCCACGGCCATCAGGGAAGGCGCGGCCGAGATCGCCGCCGACACCGGCAGCGCCCCCGGCGCCGTCGGCCCCCGCATCGCCGCGGCCGCGGCCGCGGCGATCACGATGGAGATCATCGACACCGAACCAGGCCCAGAGCGCGAAGAAGCCGTCGCCGCCGCGATGCGCTTTCTGGAAGGCGGAACCGCCGCGCTCTAGCCATGCTTGAAGCCGGCCCCAGCGAGTCAATGGAAGACCGCGGACCCTGAGGCTCGTCAAGATGAGTCTGGCAACCGAGCGGGACAGCTAGTCGTGACCACCAGGACGCTCCGCTACCCCCGGGCTCAGGTCACAGTGGGCAAGACCAGGGCAGTGGCGATCGCCGCGATTCCTTCGCCGCGGCCGGTGAGGCCGAGGCCGTCGGTCGTGGTCCCCGACAGGCTCACGATCGCGCCGCCGAGCGCGTCGGAGAGGGCCCGCTCCCCCTCGTCGCGTCGCGGCGCGATCCGGGGGCGGTTGCCGATGACCTGAACGGCGACGTTCCCGATGGTGAACCCCGCGTCCTTGACCAGCCGCGCGGTCTCGGCCAGCAGCTCGGTGCTGCGCGCGCCCGCCCAGCGCGGGCGTGCGGTGCCGAACTGGGCACCCAGGTCGCCGAGACCGGCTGCGGTGAGCAAGGCGTCGCAGACCGCGTGCGCAGCAACGTCGCCGTCGGAATGGCCGGTCAGGCCGACCTCGCCGGGCCAGAGCAGCCCGGCGAGGTACAACGGTCGGCCTTCACCGAATGGATGGACGTCTGTCCCGACCCCTACCTGCGGAAATACGCCCGGCACGGTCGGCGGCAGCCGAAAATCAGGACGCGAGGATCTCGTCGAGCAGAGCCTCTGCCTTGTCCTCGTTGGTCTTCTCGGCCAGGGCAAGCTCGCTGACGAGGATCTGCCGTGCCTTGGCGAGCATGCGCTTCTCCCCGGCAGACAGCCCGCGCTCGCGGTCCCTGCGCCACAGGTCCCGAACGACCTCGGCGACCTTGTTCACGTCGCCCGAGGCGAGCTTCTCCAGGTTGGCCTTGTACCGCCGGGACCAGTTCGTCGGCTCCTCGGTGTATGGCGCTCGCAGCACCTCGAACACTCGCTCGAGCCCTTCCTGCCCGACAACGTCCCTGACGCCTACAAGCTCGGCGTTGTCCGCAGGAACACGCACAGTCAGGTCACCCTTGTCGACCTTGAGCACGAGGTAAGTTCTATCCTCACCCTTGATCGAGCGGGTCTCGATCTCCTCGATCCGAGCAGCCCCATGGTGGGGGTAGACGACTGTGTCGCCGACCTTGAAAGACATGTGGACGTACCCCTTCCGCTGAAGCTATGTTACCACGCCGAACAGGGGCGATTAGCCGTCCTTGAGAGCAAAGTCGCAGGTCAATGGCGCAATTCAGAAGCTACAAATTGCCAGCGGCCCGCCGGCCCTGGCGAGTCCTGCCCAGCGGCCCGGTAATTGCGGCCCGGCAGGCCCGGCGATCTGGGCCCAGCGGCGGCAGTGCGCCGGGCCCAGTGATCACCCCACGGATCCCAGGGCCCGGGCTCATCCGGCGCGGCACGGCGATCCTTCACCGGCCAGATCAACGCGCCGGCTGCCTGCCCCTCACAGCTGGCGGCCTGCGGCGACGTGTACTACCTCTGACCTGGGCCGCAGCGGCTAAGGCGCCCCATGTGGACCGCCCCGAAGGTGTACGCGGGTGATCAAGGTGCCCACCATGCGGGAACAACCAGCAGGTGGGACAGGCAGATCTGCCCGTATTGGCCACTCGGGCGGTTACAGGACCAGGGCGGGGCCTCATACTGAGAGAAAGGTGCGGTCATACCGGAGGGTGCGGGTGAACGCTGGCGGCGACCCGGATCGGGACGACTTCGGTCTGCCTCCGATCGACATCGTGATTCCCGATGATGCCCGGGAACTCGATCGGGACGTGCAGGCCTACCAGCGCGAGCTGCGCGCGCTGCGCCGCAGGCGGCGGGCTTCCCGCCTGCGCGGCCCGCTGACCAGGGACGGGATGGTGCTGCCGCTGCTGGCCGGCTGCCTCATGCTGGCGCTGCTGACCAGCACCCTGCTGATCATGTTCGCCGCCGACCAGACCGGGGCGCCGGATCTGCAGCGCTCGACCGCCCCGCAGAGCCAGGCGAGGAACACCCCGACCACCCAGCCGGCGGCCGGGCAGCGCAACGGGCCGCTGCCGGCCGCCATGGTCAAGATCCGCGGCAAGGCGGTCCCGCTGCACATGGTCACGGCCACCATGGCGGCCGTGCTGGCGCTGGTCCCGGCGGACTGCAGGTGCGCGTCGGAACTGCGCCAGCTGACCAGCCAGGCCGCCCGGGTGAACGTGCTCGTCTTCCTTGTGGCAGCCCCGGCGGCGACGCCGCAGCTTGACGGTCTCGCCGTGGCGGCCGGGCAGCCGGCGTCCCGGGTCGCGGAGGACACCGGCAACGTCCTCGGCCGGACGTACCAGCAGAAGGGGCTGACCGCGATCCTGGTGCGCCGGGACGGCACGGTCGCGTCGGTGATCCGTCAGCTGCCGAAGCAAGAGCTGCTCGACACCGGGCTGCAGGAGATCGCCGCGGTCAGTCCCGCCTCGCACTGACGCCGACGAGCCGGCAGTTACCGGCCGTAAACGACACCGAAGCGCCGCAGACGTGGGCCGGCCGCCGCCCTGAACACGGCGGCTACTACGCTTTGCGGCGTCCACAGTGCCTCACCTGAGGAAGACGAGGAGAGCACGCGTGATCCGGAGCAGCCGCAGGCCTGGCGGGCGCCGCCTGCTTGTCCTGGCGATAGCCGCGCTGATCCCGGTACTCGCCGGATGCGAGGCAGGGAACAACGCCCCCACGCAGCAGTGGCACCAGCCGACCGACGGCACCGGCACCGTGCACGACAACATCGCGATCAGGAACGTGTTCGTCCTCGGTGCGCCGATCGGCTCCACGATCAAGGTCGGCGGCTCGGCTGGCGTGTTCCTCGCCCTGATCAACGATGGGTCGGCGGACAGGCTGGTCAGCATCACCGCGCCGGGCACGGCGACGTCGGTCATGCTGCCGGGCGGGAGCGTGAGCCTGGCGAGCCAGCAGGCCGTCTTGCTGACCGGCCCGGCGCCAAAGGTCGTTCTCGAAGGCCTGACCCGCCCGCTCACCGGTGGCTCGAGTGTCCGGCTGGTGCTCACGTTCCAGAACGCCGCGAGCGTGAGCATCACCGTTCCGGTCATGCCGCGTGCGCAGTACTACTCCACGTTCTCGCCGCCGAGCCCAACCCCAAGCCCGACCCCGACGACGAAGAGCAAGCACAAGAGCGCGACCGCGACGCCGAGCGCCAGCCCGTCGCCCAGCGCCTCGTCCTAGGTCAGGGAGTGGGCTCGAATTTGTAGCCGAGCCCGCGCACGGTGAGGATGTGCGTCGGGTTCGCCGGGTCGACCTCGACCTTCGCGCGCAGCCGCTTGACGTGGACGTCAAGGGTCTTGGTGTCCCCGACGTAGTCGGCGCCCCAGACGCGGTCGATGAGCTGCATCCGGGTCAGCACCCGCCCGGCGTTGCGGAGCAGCACCTCGAGCAGCTCGAACTCCTTCAGCGGAAGCTGCACCTGGCTGCTGCGCACGGTGACGACGTGCCGGTCCACGTCCATCCGCACGGGGCCGGACTCCATGATCGAGGAGGCGGGCTCCTCCGGATCGGCGCGGCGGCGGAGCACCGCGCGCATCCGCGCGACGAGCTCGCGTGAGGAGAACGGCTTGGTGACATAGTCGTCCGCGCCCAGCTCGAGGCCGACGACCTTGTCGATCTCGCTGTCCTTGGCGGTGAGCATGATCACCGGGACGTTGGAGCGCTCGCGCAGCGTCCGGCAGACCTCGCTGCCGGGCAGGCCGGGCAGCATGAGGTCGAGCAGCACCAGGTCCGCCCCGCTCCGGTCGAACGTCTCGAGTGCGTCCGGGCCCGTCGGGCAGACCGCTACCTCGAAGCCTTCCTTGCGCAGCATGTACGAGATCGCGTCGCTGAATGATTCCTCGTCCTCGACAACGAGCACGCGTGTCACTTCACTGCCTCCTGGCGGATCGCGCCATCGCCACTGCGGTGCCGTCTCACGGGGACGGCATCGATTCGGAGCGGGAGTGAGAGGGTGAAGGTCGACCCGGCACCCTCCGAGCTCACCACTGTCACCTTTCCTCCGTGCGCGGCCGTGACGTGCTTGACGATGGCCAGGCCGAGGCCTGTGCCGCCGGTGGCACGTGACCGCGCGGGGTCGACGCGGTAGAACCGCTCGAAGATCCGTTCCAGGTCCCGCTCGGGGATTCCGATCCCCTGGTCGGCGACGCTGATCTCGACCGCATCATTGGCGGCCTGCCTGGTCGCCACGTCCACGCGGGTCTTGTCCGGGCTGTAGGCGACAGCGTTCTCCAGGAGGTTGCGCAACGCGGTGACCAGCAGGTCCTCGTCGCCACGGACCGACAGCCCGTGCTCGCCGACCGCGACGAGCTCGATGCCCCGGGCGCTCGCCTTCATCCGGCACCGGTCCAGGGCCTCGGCCACGACAGCGTCGAGCTTGACCGGAACCGGGTCAGGGATCGGCTCGGCCGCCTGGATACGGGACAGCGTGATCATGTCCTGCACCAGGTTGGTGAGCCGGGCCGCCTCCTGCCGCATCCGGCTGGCGAACCGGCGCACCGCCTCAGGGTCGTCGGCCGCGTCCTCAACGGTCTCGGCCAGCAGCGCGAGCGCCCCGACCGGGGTCTTCAGCTCGTGGCTGGTGTTGGCGACGAAGTCCCGGCGAACCTCTTCCACCCTGCGGCTCTCGGTCTGGTCCTCGACCAGCAGCAGGACCAGCCCGCCGCCGCCGACCGCGGCGTCGAGCGGGGCAGCCCGCACCGCGAGGCTGGTGACCCGCCGGTTCACGCCGGTCGTCGACACGTCCAGTTCGCCCTCGCGGATCTCGCCGTCCCTGCGGACCTGGCGGGCCAGGGCGACCAGTTCCTGCACCACCAGCTGGTCGCCGCTGACCAGCCCGAAGGCCCGCGCGGCCGCACTGGCCTGCAGCACCCGGTCCTCGTTGTCGAGGACCACGGCCGAGGACGAGAGAACGGCGAGCACGGAGGCGACACCCGGCGGCAGCGCAGAAGGCTCGGAATTTGGGGCTAGCTCTGTCTGGGGTCTCAACGGCACCCGGATCCTCACGCGGCGGCGGCTTTCGCCGCTGGTCTACAGGACACATGCCAGGCCAGGGCGCTGCGCCACCGACGTGCGGCGCGGCCCCACCCCCTTTGTCACGGGGAGCACCTGCCCAGGCTGTATTCACCCCCCATACCCACGCTTTGATGGTAGGCCGCGGCCTGCCCCCGCGCACCTGGAGGAGTTCCCGGGCACGAGGTTATTCGCCAGAAGTTCACCTTTCCGATAGCCAATGGCCACTCGAGGCGTGGGCGGGCGACATCCGGCAGGGAAGCCGTGCGAACGGCAGCGGGGCCAGTAACGGACGGCAGGGGGCCAGTAACGGACGGCAGCGGACAGCGGTGGCGGGCAGCGGCGAAGCCGCGCCGTCCGACCTTGGCGAACTCAGCGGCCCTGGTTCTTGACCGCCGCGGCACCCGCCGCCGCGGCCTGCGGGTCCAGGTACCGCCCGCCGGGGGTCTGCGGACGGAACCCGTCGGTCATCTCGTACACCAGCGGCATGCCGGTCGGGATGTCCAGCGCGGCGATCTGCTCGTCGCTGATCCCGTCCAGATGCTTGACCAGCGCGCGGATCGAGTTGCCGTGCGCCACGACCAGCACGGTCCGGCCGGCGGCCAGGTCCGGGACGATCGCGTCGTACCAGTACGGCAACAGCCGGGCGACCACATCCTCGAGGCACTCCGTGCGCGGCCGCACGTCGGCGGGGAGCAGCGCGTACCGGGGGTCGGCGGCCTGTGAGTACCGGTCGTCGTCGTCGATCGGCGGCGGCGGGACGTTATAGGAACGGCGCCACAGCATGAACTGCTCGTCGCCGAACTGCTCCCGGGTCTCCGCCTTGTTCTTGCCCTGCAGCGCGCCGTAGTGCCGCTCGTTCAGCCGCCACGAGCGGCGCACCGGCAGCCAGAGCAGGTCGGCCGACTCGAGCGCCAGGTGCGCGGTCTGGATGGCCCTGGTCAGCACCGAGGTGTGCACCACGGCCGGTCTCAGGCCGCTCTCGGCGAGCAGCCGGCCGCCGGCCGCCGCCTCCTTCGCGCCCGCTGCCGAAAGGCCGACGTCGACCCAGCCGGTGAACAGGCCCTTCGCGTTCCACTCGCTCTCGCCGTGGCGGAGCAGCACCAGGGTCTTCATGTTCATAAAGCCTAGTCTGGGAACAGTCGGCGGCCCGCCGGGGTTGGTCTAGAACGTGCGACCCAGCTCCCAGCCAGGCCGTCTCCGGCGGATCGCGACCGTCAGCCTGCACACCTCGCCGCT
>JASHQP010000259.1 GCA_030039095.1 Streptosporangiaceae bacterium | reverse complement strand
CCCGCGGCGACGAGCGGGCCGTGGGGGTCGTGGCCGCCGAGGCGCGCCTGGTGGCCAAGGCGATCAGCGCCGTGGTCACCGTGGTCGATCCGGAGCTCGTCGTGCTGGGCGGCGGCATCGGCCAGGCCCCCGGGTTCTCGGCAGCGGTGACCGCCGAGCTCCGGGCGCTGTCGCCGGTGCTGCCCGAGGTGCGGGTGAGCGCGCTCGGAACCGACGCGGTCGTGGACGGCTGCCTGGCCTCAGGCGCCGACCTGGCCTGGGCGCGGCTGGTCCGGCTTACCGCGCACGCAGGTTGAAGTACTCGCTCGAGTCCTTGCGCCACAGCATGACAACCGCGCCGAGACCCGCCAGCCAGACGAGCGCGGCGAAGATCAGCCCGATGCCGACCGACGGCCGCCGCAGGTCGAGCAGCAGGAACAGCGTGTAGACGGCGAACAGCACCGTGCCGGTGATCCTGGCGTAGTTGCGGCCCGCGTTGCTGGCCCTGGCCATCCACAGCCACAGGCCGATCGCGATGACCGCCTCGATCACCACGCCCGCCACGATCGCGACCTCAGCGGAGTGAATCTGGGTCGACGTGTAGTGGGGGTACTTCTTCAAGATGGCGCTCTTCAGGCTGGTGATGGTGGCCAGGCTCACGATGAGCTCGATCAGGCTGAGCGCCGCTCCGGCGTACATGAGCTTGACTGCCGTCTGCACCGAATTCGGCGCGGGCGGGCGCTGCTGCTGCGGCTCGGGCGTCTGCCCGGAGGTCGGGTATGGCTGGTAGGACATCGGCGCTCCTTTGAAGCTTTACCCCCAGCATGACGGATCCCGCGGCTGGCCGTGGGTGCGGCCCAGGACCGGACTGTAACGGACTTGGGGGGCGGCGCACTGAGCGAATGGCCGGTCCTGCCCGCCGGCCGGTCCTGCCCGCCGGCCGGCCAGAGTCGGCTGGCCGTGGACTTGGCGCGCATGGCCATCAGCATTCCTGGGCACAGGTAGGATCACCCGAGCTAGGCGTAACGGCATGGCCGGCGGTGCAAGATCCGGGTATGCCGACTCCCAGCTCGGGTCCCGCGCCGCCGGGCGGTGGTACCGGTCCGCCGTGGGAGTTGGGGCACGCGTGATTGATGTTTTGTGGTTTCATTGCCGGATTCGTCTGATGAGGTCAGCGAGAGGTTGAGGCGAGTGGAAGCAGCGCGTTCCCAGGGCGTGACAAAGGACGACACGGATCAGATCCGCGGTGATCGGCAGATCCAATGCGACGTCCTGGTCGCGCTGGCGGAATGCGAGAATCACCGGAAGTGGTTCGCGGCCTTTGCCAGGCCCTATCTCGGCGAACACCCGATCGAGATCGGCACCGGACTCGGCGATTACGCGCTGGAATGGATTCCGCTGGTCGAGAAGTACACCGCGACCGAAGCCGACCCGGCGCTTTACTCAGAGTTGAAGAAGCAGATGGCCGCGTACTCCAGCGTCACAACGCGCCAGCTGCTGCTGCCGAGCGACGAGCGCGGCGACCACTCCTCCCTGCTCTGCTACAACGTGCTCGAGCACATCGAAGATCACGTCGGGGCGCTTCAGAGCATGGCCAGGCTGGTCAGGCCCGAGGGCTACATCGTGCTGGTGTGCCCCGCGTTCCCGTTCGCGATGAGCCCCGTCGACATCGCCACCGGCCACGTGCGCCGCTATACCAAGCGGACGATGACCAGGGCGCTGACCGACGCGGGGCTCGAGGTCGTCGAGGTTCGCTACGCGAACTCGCTCGGCCTGCTCTGCTACTACGCGTTCACCAGCCTGCTGAAGAAGCAGCCGTCGACCGGCGGCACGATGTCCTTCTACGACCGCCTGGTGGTTCCGGTGGTGCGGATGCTCGAGCGCGCGATCGGCGACCGCCCGCCGTTCGGCCAGTCCGTGGTCGCCGTGGCCCGGGTCAGGGAAGAGGGCGACCGCACGGATTAGCCCCGGCGCGCTCAGCCGCGGCACCACCCCGCCGCACCGGCACTACCCCGCGCCGCACCGGCACTGCCCTCCCCACCCGCTTCCTCGCGGGTTTGCGAGCGACGCACGTGACTAGTGGTACCCATGGTGCGTTGCCTGGCGGAACCGATCTTCATGGTTGAACCGTTTGACGGCTTATAACCCGTCAAACGGTACATTCATCGAGCGAAACGCGCCTGGCGCGGCGGCGCTAGCGCGGGTGCGCGGGGGCGTGCCGCGGGGGCGTGCCGCGGGTGCGTGCTGCGGAGGCGAGCCGCGGGCGTGCGCCGCCGTTACTCGCGCCAGGTGGGGCGGTAGACCGAGACTCCGTCGGCGCGGTAGTCGAAGACGAAGCCGGTGCTCTTCAGGTACGGCACGGCCTGGCCGGGGTTGCTCCAGACCAGGACCCAGCCGACGTCCATCCGGCGCACCTCGGCGCGGGCGGCGGCGAGCTTGGTTGCGGAGACCGGCTTGCCGCCCTGCGCGGCCACCAGCGCCGCGTAGAACGGGTTCGCGGCGATCTGGTTCTTGGTGCGCGCCGGTATCCAGGAGGAGTAAGAGACCGAGCGCGGATGGCCGTCGGCCGTCGCCAGCACCAGGGCCTGCCGCGATATCCCCAACCCGTACAGCCCGATCCCGCCGCGCAGGCCGAACGGCACGTCCAGCACAATCGAGCCGGAGTGGTCGGCGGCGATCGGCCGGTCGAGCTTTGGCAGCGCCGTCGCCATGACACCGATCCCGGAGTTCCCAGACCAGCCGGCCTCCAGCGCGCCGAGCACGACCACGACGGCGATCAGCGGCTTGGCGCGGCGGCGCAGCCATTCCACCGCGCTGCCCGCCAGCATGGCCGCGCCGACGAGGCCGAGCAGAGCCAGCCGGTCCGCCTCCCGCAGCGCGGACAGGCCCGGCACGTGCACCAGCCAGGTGTACGGCATGAGCAGGGACATCCTGGTGCCGTCCCAGGTGACAGGCAGCGGCACGTGGGCAATGCCGCCGATGATCAGCGTCGGCCCGAGCGCCAGCAGCGCGCCGCCGATCCACAGCAACGCGAGCATCCAGGCGCTGCGCCGGCGCCATGCAGCGGCCAGGCCCGCCACCGCCAGCACGCTCAAGACCAGCCCGAACGTCGGCACTCCCTCGTCTGGCTGCCGGTAGCTGTAGATGGTCGCCAGCCCGTGCAACCCGAACGTGGCGACCCGCGGCGAGGGCGCGAACACGCCGCTGAGGGCCGCGCCGAACTGCCCGTAGGTGCTGATGGACATGGCGGGCGTCGCGGTCGAGGGGCCGGCGGCGGCCTGCTGAGCCATCGCGATCAGCTGCGGGCTGGCCACCACGGCGGCGACGAGGGCGCCCAGGGCGAGCGGAAACAGCCGCGACGGCACCGGCCTGCTGATCAGCCAGGGCACCAGGCCCCCAACGGCCAGTATCACGGCCATCACGGTCGACTCCTGGTTGACCAGGAAGGACGCGCCGAGCACCACGCCCAGGATCACGCCGTAGGCGACGCATGGCCGCCGCCGGATCCGGATGATGAGCTCCAGCGTCACCGCCAGGAACAGCTGACCCAGCGCGATGTTGATGTGGTACCAGTCCTGGAACGCGACGACCGTGGACAGCCCGAAGAACGCCCCGGCTACGATCGCGCCGGTCTCGGCGCCCAGCCACAGCCGCGCGGCGCGGTACATCGCGTAGCAGAGCAGCCCCGGCGTGACGATCGTCAGCAGGCCCAGCGAGGCCGACGGGCCGAAGGCCAGCGTGACCGGAGTCAGCAGCAGCCCTGGCAGCGGCATCAGCGTGTGGAACCCGAGCTGGATGCCCACGGGGGCGGCCATGTACCGGGTGAAGAACGGGTTGCCCAGGTGCACAACCTGATGCGCCACCCACCAGAAGCCCCAGACGTACTGCTCGGTGTCCCGGGTGGCCGGCAGCTTTCCCTCCACGAGGTAGGCCGGCCGTGGCCAGGTAACCACCACCCCGAGAACCAGGAACGCGCCGAGCAGTGCCACGTGCCGCAGCGCCGGCCGGTCGGCCAGGGGGGACCAGCCGCCGCGGTCCGCGTGCCGCGCGCCATCCGCCGGAACCGGCGGGGCGCTGGCCGCGCCCGGAGCTATCGCCGGGTTACCGGGCGTGGGGGGATCGCCGCCGGGGCGTCGAGCGGGCTCGTCGCCGGGGGTCGCGGTCCTGGCGGTCCTGGCCGTGCCCGGGTTCGGGCCGCGGCCCGCTCCGTTCGCCGGCTCGCTCCTGTCCACGGCTCCCCAGAATCAGCATGTGCCCGGCGCGGCCGTCCGGCCCAGCGCCGTCGTGGCGCCGGGGTTGAGGACTCCGCCACACCCATTAGAGTCCTCACGTGGCACTCGGGGAGGGTACCAGCCTACGGCTGCCCTCGGATCGGATGATCCGGTGGGAGATCTTCGCCGTCTTCGCGGTCTCGCTCGGCGCGAGCGCGCTGAACGCGGCGCTGAGCCTCATCGGGTCGCTGCTGCAGCGGCAGTCGCTCGGCAGCCAGCAGGCGCTGCTGGTCGGGCCCGAGGCGGCGAACAACTGGCTCGACCTCGCCCTGGAACTGGCCGGCATCGCGACGGCGCTCGCGCCGGTCGTGCTCGTATTCTACCTGCTGGCCAGGACCGGCGAGGGGCCGAGGGACATCGGCCTCGACGCGACCCAGCCGGTCAGGGACACGCTGCGCGGTGCGGTGCTCGCCGCGGTCATCGGCGGCTGCGGCCTTGCCCTTTACCTGGCCGCGTACCACCTCGGGCTCGAGCTGAACGTGGTCCCCGAGGACCTGCCCGCGGTCTGGTGGCGCACGCCGGTGCTGATCCTCTCGGCGGCGCACGACGGCATCCTCGAGGAGACCCTGGTCATCGGCTACCTGCTGACCAGGCTCGATCAGCTCCGCTGGAACCCGTGGAAGGCGATCGTGTTCAGCGCCGTGCTGCGCGGCTGCTACCACCTGTATCAGGGCTTTGGCGCGTTCATCGGCAACGCGGTCATGGGCCTGATCTTCGGTTACCTGTACCGCCGCTGGGGGCGGGTCACGCCGCTGATCATCGCGCACACGCTGATCGACGCGGTCACGTTCGTCGGCTACGCGGCGCTGATCGGCCGGGTGTCCTGGCTGCCGAAGCCGTAGGGTCCAGGTCCCGGCTCCGGCGCAGCGCGCCGACTCCCGGCGTCGCTGGCGGCCGGACAGCAGCCCGGCCGCCAGAGGCCGTCAGCGGCCGAGCCCCTCCAGGATCGCCGCCCCGGGCAGTCGCCCGAGCGCCTCGCCCGGCAGCGTGAGCTTGGAGCGCCGCACGCCGCTGCCGATCACGACGTGCGGGGTGGCGGCGACCGCCGCGTCGACGAACACCGGCCACGAGGCCGGAACGCCGATCGGGGTGATCCCGCCGTACTCCATGCCGGTCTCGGCGACCGCCACCTCCATCGCCGCGAACGAGGCCTTGCGCACGTCGAGCTGCCTCCGGACGACGCCGTTGACGTCGGCGCGGGTGGTGGCCAGCACCATGCACGCCGCGAACCTGGTCTCGCCGTCGCGCCGGCCGGCCACGATCACGCAGTTGGCCGACTCCTCCGGCGCGACGCCGTAGCGCTCGCAGAACGCGGCAGTGTCGGCCAGCCCCGGATCGATCTCCGCGACGCCGACGGCGTCAGCCGGAAGCTTGCCGCCGAGCGCCGCGAGTGCCCCGGCGACCGCCGGGGCGAGCAGGTCGGGCCGGTCGAGGGCGGGCACCGTTTCGAGTTGCCCCATGCGCATCGTCACGCCCACGAGTGTAGGGACCGAGATCCTCGGGCTGCGTGCCGGCGCGCGTCACGCCGCCGGCCGGCGGCGGCGCGGCTCAGCAGGCACCGGTGGATCGTGACCCGTCAGGGGCCGGGTTCTGCTGCTGACAGGCTCGGCGCGGAATCTCTTGTTCGCGGATATTGCCGGATGACAACCGGATTGCTGTGGTCTGCGTCTTACTAGCGGGTCGGCTGGGAGCTGCCACCGCAAGGTGGCCGGGGAGCCGGCCCGTAGTGTTCGCTGCATGTCGGTACCTGATCACCTCGATGGCATGCTCGGCGACTCAGGGCAAGGCGCGCTGGGTGTCACCGTCGCCGCCCTGCGCCACGCGCTGTCGTCCGGCTCGCTGACCTCGGCCGCCCTGACCGCGTCCTACCTCGACCGGATCGAGCGGCTCAACCCGGGCCTGCACGCCGTGATCTCGGTCAGCGCGAACGCGCCGGCCGAAGCCGCGGCCAGCGACGCCGCCCGGGCGAGCGGAACGGTACGCGGGCCGCTCGAGGGCATCCCGGTGCTGCTGAAGGACAACATCGCGGCGGCCGGGCTGCCCGCGACCGCGGGCTCGCCCGCCCTGGCCGGAGCCGAGTCCGGCGACGCGTTCCTGGTCTCGGGGCTGCGCGCGGCCGGGGCGGTGATCCTGGGCAAGGCGAACCTCTCGGAGTGGGCCAACATACGCTCGACGGGCTCCAGCAGCGGCTGGAGCACGCTCGGCGGCCAGACCGTGAACCCGCACGGCGCCGGCCGCAACCCGTCGGGCTCGAGCTCGGGATCCGCGGCGGCGGTCGCCGCAGGCCTGGCCCCGGCCGCCGTCGGCACCGAGACCAACGGCAGCATCGTCTCGCCCGCCAGCGCGTGCGGCGTGGTCGGCCTGAAACCCACCGTCGGCCTGATCAGCCGTCACGGCGTCGTCCCGATATCCGGCGTCCAGGACACCCCGGGCCCGATGACCTGCTGCGTGGCCGATGCAGCGGCACTGCTCTCCGCCATGGCCGGGCCGGACCCGGCCGACGCGGCGACGGCGCGCGCCCCCGGCCTGCCCGGCGACTACACGGCGTTCCTCGACGCGGGGGCGCTGGCCGGGGCACGCCTCGGGATCTGGCGCGACGGATCCAAGGCGGCGAGCCGGGCCACGGCCGCCGTGCTCGACGCGGCGGTCGAGCGGCTGCGCTCGGCGGGGGCGCAGATCATCGACCCGGTGGCACTGCCCGGCCTGGACGAGGCGCACGAGCCGGAGCTGATCGCGCTGCTGCACGAGTTCAAGCACGACCTGAACGCGTATCTCGCCGCGCTCCCCGGCGAGCATCCGATGACCCTCGCCGAGCTCATCGAGTTCAACGAGCGCAACGCCGACCAGGTGCTCGTCCACTTCGACCAGGACCTGTTCGAGCAGGCGGAGGCCACCAGCGGCGACCTCGGCGACCCGGCTTACCTGACAGCACGGGGGGAGGCGGACCGGATCCACCACGCGGCGCTGGACGGTGCGCTGGCAGCCCGCCGGCTGGACGCCGTTGTCTCGCTGACCGGCGGGCCCGCGAGGCTTACCGATCACGTGCTCGGCGATCTGTCGGAGTTCTCGACGTCGGGACCGGCTGCGGTGTGCGGGTACCCGTCGCTGACCGTTCCGGCGGGTCATGTGGGTGGCCTTCCGGTAGGGCTGTCGCTGGCGGGGCCGGCATGGAGCGAGCCGCGGCTGATCGCCCTCGGGTTCGCGTTCGAGCAGGCCGCGGACGTGCGCTGATCGCCGTGGCGCGGGGCAACGATAGCCTGGCGGCTATGGATTCCTGGCGCGGCGCGGCCGTTCCCGAACTGCCCGGACAGGGCCCGGAAGTAAAGGTGGCCGATGCCGGGGGCGAGCCCGTGGTGGTGGCGTCCGGGCCGGTCGCAACGCTGTACGCGTGCGGGATCACGCCGTACGACGCTACGCACATCGGTCACGCGGCCACGTTCATCGCCTGGGACCTGCTGGGGCGGGCCTGGCGCGGCGCCGGGCATCGGGTCCGTTATGTGCAGAACGTCACGGATGTTGATGACCCGCTGCTCGAGCGTGCGGAGCGGGACCACGAAGACTGGCGGGAACTGGCCGACCAGCAGATCGCGCTGTTCCGCGGCGACATGGAGGCGCTGCGGGTGCTCCCGCCCGCCGAGTACATCGGCGCGGTCGAGGCGCTGCCGGTCATCGAGCGGCTGAGCAGGCTGCTCGCCGACCACGGGGCGCTCTACGACCTGGACGGCGACATGTACTTCGCCCGGTCGGCCGATCCGTCGTTCGGCGCGGTATCCGGGCTCGACGCTGCCACGATGACCGAGTTGTTCGCCGAGCGCGGCGGCGACCCCGGCCGGCCGGGCAAGAAGGACCCGCTGGACGCGCTGGTCTGGCTGGCCGCGCGGCCCGGCGAGCCCTCGTGGCCGTCCGGCTTCGGCAGCGGCAGGCCGGGCTGGCACGTGGAATGCGCGGCGATCGCCACCGAGTACCTGGGCGTCACGTTCGACGTCCAGGCCGGCGGCACCGACCTGATCTTCCCGCACCACGAGATGAGCGCCTCGCACGCGCGGGTGGCGCTCGCCGGCCGGGCCGGCCCGGGGGAGCCGGTCTTCGCCCGGCACTACGCGCACGCGGGCATGGTGCGGCTGGACGGGGAGAAGATGTCCAAGTCGCAGGGCAACCTCGTGTTCGTGTCCCGGCTGATCGCGGGCGGCGCCGACCCGATGGTGATCCGGCTGGCAGTCCTCGCGCACCACTACCGGGGCGACTGGGACTGGACCGACGCGGGGGTGGCGGCGGCGCAGGCGCGGCTCGGCCGCTGGCGCGCCGCGGTCGCGGC
>JASHQP010000258.1 GCA_030039095.1 Streptosporangiaceae bacterium | reverse complement strand
CGTGGGACCTCGCCGCCGCCCGCGCCGAGGCGCACCCCGCCGGTCAGCGGCCGGCCCGGAGTCGCCCGGGCCGGCGCGGATTATGGCCCGCCAAGACGGTCGCTGAAATGGCGGGGGCCGCAGCATTCGGCGCCTAGGTCCACTCGGACATATGCGCACCTCCCTGCGTTGGTGGATATTTCGTGATGAGCGTAACTTCTGCACGGCGCTGGTTTCCAAACAGTTTTTCTTGAAGCGGACTCCCCTTGACACCATAATCTTTTCGGGAATAGGCGAAATATTGATGCACGCAGGCCACCGTTCCCGGCTTCTACAATCGATCTTGCATCGTTGGCCTGGCCGGAAGCTGCACCCGAGGAGTCCGCATGACGTGGCAACCGGAACTCGATGAGCTGGGGCGGCGACAGGAGCTCGCCGAGCGGATGGGCGGGCCGGACAAGATCCGGCGCCAGCACGAGGCCGGCCGGCTGACCGTCCGGGAGCGGCTGGCCGCGCTGCTCGACGACGGCTCGTTCCGCGAGATCGGCGCGCTGGCCGGGGCCGCCACGTACGACGGCGACGGCCAGCTGACCGGGTTCACGCCCGCCAACTTCGTCGCAGGGACCGGGCGCATCGACCGGCGCAAGGTCGTGGTCGGCGGCGACGACTTCACGGTCCGCGGCGGCGCCGGTGACGCCGCGATCGCGGGCAAGCAGATCTACGCCGAGCGGCTGGCGAACGAGCTGCGGCTGCCCATCGTCCGGCTGGTCGAGGGCACCGGCGGTGGTGGCAGCGTGAAGATGCTCGAGCAGCTCGGCGCCACGTACGTCCCGGTCAACCCCGGCTGGGACTACGTGGTCGACAACCTGTCCGCGGTCCCGGTCGTCGCCGCCGGGCTGGGTCCCGTCGCCGGGCTCGGCGCCGCCCGGCTGTGCGCGGCGCACCTGTCGATCCTGGTCGAGGGCACCGCGCAGCTGTTCGTCGCCGGGCCTCCCGTGGTGCGCGGCGGCGCCGGGGAAGATGTCGGCAAGGAGGAACTCGGCGGCACGGCGGTGCACGGCCGCAACGCCGCCGTCGACCTGGTGGCAGCGTCCGAGCCGGACGCGTTCACCATGATCCGGCGGTTCCTTTCGTACCTGCCGCCGAGTGCCTACGAGCTTCCGCCGGTCGGCGGCTGCGACGATCCGCCCGGGCGGCGCGAGGAGGCGCTGCTGTCCGCCATACCGAGGGACCGGCGCCGGCCCTACCGGATCCGGGAGATCCTGCAGGCGGTGTTCGACGCCGGCTCGGTCATGGAGGTGCAGCGTTACGGCGGGCCGATCGTGACCGCGCTGGCCCGGCTGGACGGGCACCCGGTGGGGGTCGTGGCCTGCGACCCGTACGTGGCCGGGGGCTGCCTGACCGTCGAGGGCGCGGAGGCGGTGACCCGGCTGGCCGACCTGTGCTCCACGTTCCACGTGCCGATCGTGACGTTCACCGACCAGCCCGGGCTGCTCATCGGCACCCGCGCCGAGCAGCGCGCCACGATCCGCCACGGGGTGCGGGCGATCAGCGCCGTCTACCAGGCCAGCGTGCCGGGCGCCGAGATCATCGTGCGCCGGGTGTTCGGCGTGGGCGGCGCGGGCCTGGTCAACCGGCACCGGCTGGTCCGCCGGTGGGCCTGGCCGTCGGCGGACTGGGGCTCGCTGCCGGTGGAGGGCGGGATCGAGGCGGCGTACCGGGCCGAGCTGGAGCGCGCCGAGGATCCGGCCGCGCTGCTCGCCGACATCCGGGCCCGGCTCGACGCGGTGCGCAGCCCGTTGCGCACCGCCGAGCGGTTCGGCGTCGAGGAGATCATCGACCCGCGAGAGACCCGGCCGCTGCTGTGCGACTGGGTGCGCGACGCCTACGCCACGCTGCCTGCCAGCCCCGGCCTTCCCGCCTTCGGCACCCGCCCCTAGCGTGGACCGAGCCCTAGCCCGCCCGCCTCAGCCGTCACACACACCCCGCCAACCACCGCGGCCCCGCCGGCCACCTCACACAAGGTGCGCGCCGAGTCGTGGGTGTACCGATTGACGGCCTATGGCTCGTCGTTTGGTACACCCATGCGGCAGAGCCTGAGCTGACAGGGGCGGCTGGGGTGGCGGGCGGCTTCGGTGGCGGGCGGCTGGGTTAGGTCAGCTTGCGTTCGGCGGCCCAGCGGGTCAGCTGGTGGCGGGTGGACAGCTGGAGCTTGCGCAGCACGGACGATACGTGGGTTTCCACGGTCCGGATCGAGATCGTGAGCTCGCGGGCGATCTCCTTGTAGGTGTAGCCGCGGGCGATCAGGCGGAGCACCTCGCGCTCCCGGGTGGTGAGCTGGTCGAGTTCGGGGTCGAACAGCGGCCGCCCCTGGGCGGCATCCGGCATGGAGGCGAACGCGTCGAGCACGAAACCGGCCAGCCGGGGCGAGAAGACCGCGTCGCCCGCCGCGACCCGGCGCACCGCGTCCACCAGGTCCACGCCGGAGATCGTCTTGGTCACGTAGCCGCGCGCCCCAGCGCGGATGACCGCGATCACGTCCTCGGGGGCGTCCGAGGCGGACAGGGCCAGGAAGCGCACCTCGGGAAGCGCGGCGCGCAGCGAGCTGACCACGAGCTGCCCGCCCCCGCCGGGCAGGTGCACGTCGAGCAGGACGACGTCGGGCAGGCACTGGGTGATCACGGAAATCGCGGGCTGCACGTCGTCGGCCTCGCCGACGACGTCGACCTGGTCGCCGAGCTCGGACCGGACGCCGGACCGGAACAGGCCGTGATCATCGACGATGACCACCCTGGGCCCGCTCGGCGAGGCGGCGTGACGGGAGCGGGCTGGCGTGGTCATGCGCGGCTCGGCTGCCGTTCCCCGGCCGCGCGCGGCATCGTCAGGGAAACCTCCGTGCCCTGGCCGGGAGTGCTGCGGACGGAGGCCGACCCGCCGTGACGGGTCATCCTGCCGTGGACGGACTCGGCCAGGCCCTTCCGGTCTTCGGGCACCGCGTCCGGGTCGAACCCGCGGCCCCGGTCGCGCACGAACAGCGAAACCTCCCCGGGCTCGACCTCAGCGAACAGCGAGACAACGTCGGCGCCGGACCACTTCGCGGCGTTGACCGTGGCTTCGCGCGCCGCCGCCAGCAGCGTGCGGAGGTCGTCGTCGAGGTCGCAGTCCCCCACGGTGACCGCCTCGACGGGCACCCCGTGCTGGGCCTCGACCTCCTGCTGGATCAGCCGTATGCCCGAGGCGAGGGTCATGTCCTCGCCATCCAGGGAGCCGGGCGCCCGGCCGTCGAACAGCCAGGCGCGCAGCTCACGCTCCTGAGCGCGCGCCATCTGGATGACCTGCTGGGGCTGGTCTGCCCGCCGCTGGATCATGGCCAGCGTCTGCAGCACCGAGTCGTGCACCCGCGCGGCCATCTCCGCCCGTTCCTCAGCGCGGATCCTGGCCCGGCGCTCCTCGGCCAGGTTCCTGGCGATGCCGAGCCACCACGGGCCGAGCAGGAGCGCGGCACCGACGAGCACCAGCACGGCGCCGGCCACCGGCCGCAGCATCGCGAGGCTCTCGTGTCCGTACGCCAGGAATCCCGAGCCCACGGCCAGGAGCAGGATCGCGGCCGCCACTCGCAGCCAGACCCGGCGCCGCGTCCCACCTTCGGTCAGGCCGAGCAGCGGCGCGGCGACGTCCCGCAGCGTGGCCTGCTCCTCGACGGGTGCGTTCCGCAAGATCAGCACCAGGCCAGCGGCACACAAGATCAGCGGCCACTCCACATTGCCCAGGAAGCGGGCGCCGAGGTTCTGCAAGACCAGGATCAGCACGAACAGCACGGACCCCAGGCCCACGGCGAGCGTAATGCCCCTCTTGTCCGCCCTGGCCTTGTGCCAGATGCTGGCGTCCGCGTCCATGGCCGGGACCAGCAGCCATATGCCCACGTAGACCATGGCCGCGAAGCCGACAGTGATCAGGCTGGCGACGACGATCACCAGCCGCACGACAGTTACCTCAAAGCCCATCCGCGCCGCGAGCCCGGCCGCGACGCCGCCGAGCAGCCCGTCGTCGGGGTCGCGGCGCAGCGGCCCCTCGCGTCGCGGACCGCGCGCCCAGCGGGCCCGGTGTCCGAGTCCCCACGGGCCGGACTGATGCTGCCAGGCACCCCAGTGATCGTGCCCGCCGCGCTGCGGCGCGGCCGGGCCGTCGGGCTGTTCGCCCGGCGCAGGAGCCTGCGGCCAGGAGGTTCCATCCGGCCGCGGGGCGGAGCCTGTTGGATTCTGCACGTCTCCATCATCGCGCCAGATCAGTCTGCGCGGCTATCCGGGCAAACCCCGGACCTTCCCCGGGCGCCTCCGGGTTTTACCGGGGTTCTTCCCGATACCGCGGGCGCGCACGTGACGGCACGCTGGAGCCATGGACGCAACAGACACCACCACGCAAGCCACCGACCACACCACCGACCACGCCGAGACCGGCTACGAAGCACCCGCCAGCCGCGGTTCGCTGCCGCTGCGCCGGCCGATCCACGACCGGATGCTGGCCGGGGTCGCCTCCGGCATCGCCGACTACCTCGGCGTCGACGAGACGCTCGTCCGGATCGCGATCGTCGTCGCCACGTTCTTCGGCGGCGCCGGCATCGCGGTCTACCTGGCCGGCTGGCTGCTGATCCCCGAGGAGGGCAGCGACCAGTCCATCGCCAGCGAGCTGGTCCAGGCCATTTCCGCCCGGACGCGATAAGGCAAGGGAGACACCGACATGTCAGGGCAGGCCAGTCCGAGCTGGTTCATCACTGCAACCCGTCGCCGCACCAGTTACTCGAGCATGCGGATCTCCGACTCCGAGCGCACCGAGGCTGCAGACCTTTTGTCCAAGCACTACGGCGACGGGCGGCTGGACGAGGCCGAGTTCCACCAGCGCCTCGACCAGGCCATGCGCGCAAAGACATACGCCGACCTGGGCGGCCTGTTCGACGACCTGCCGCGGTCCGAAGCCGAGGCCGCGGAGGCGCCTCGGACGCCGGCACGCCGGCACGAGCACTCACATCACGCCGGCGGGCTGGTGCTCCTGGTCGCAGCCGTCATCGCAGCCGCGATCGTCGCCGGGCACGTCCTAGCCTGGTTCGCCGCCGGAGCCTGGGTCTTCTGGCTGGCGCTCATCGGCTTGGTGCTCTTCGTGGTCGAGAGCCGCAGAAAGCGGTCGTGAGCCGTAGCGGTCGAGGATCCCCTGCGCCGCCGTCACGAGCAGATTGCGAACCGACGGCGGCGACAGGACCTCGACCTCCCCGCCGAACCCGGCCAGCCGGTGCGCCGCCGCGCGCTCGTGCTCGAAGGACAGCGTCACGGTCTGCCAGCCCCGATCGTCGGGCGGCCCCGCGGCGTGAAGGGCTGGCCGGGCATCGTCCCCGAACACCTCGCCGAACGCGGCGAGAGCCTGGGGCGAAGCCCGCAGCCGCACCGGGAGCCGTGGCCGGCTGGTGACGAACTCGGCCGACCAGCGATCCCAGAATCCCGCGAGCTCGAAGCCGTCGGGGCGCCCGGCCGGCTCGTCCAGGATTCGTGCGGCGCTGATCCGGCCGGCCCGAAAGACGCTGACCCGGCCGCCGCGCGCCACGGCCACGAGGTACCAGGCTCCCGCCTTGTTCACCAGGCCGAGCGGCCCGACCGTGCGGGTGGCGGCGCGGCCGGGAGCCGGGCCCGCGATGCCGGCAGCGGGGGCGGCCTTCTGGTACGCGATGGCCACGCTCCGGTGCCGCCGGAGCGCCTCGGCCAGGGTCCGCAGGTGCGGCACCTGCT
>JASHQP010000257.1 GCA_030039095.1 Streptosporangiaceae bacterium | reverse complement strand
CGCCTGGCTTCCGTTCGCCCGCTCGAGGGAAGGTCTCGAGTTGGCCAATTAAGGCGGTAATCCGGGCGCTACTTCGGCATCGTGAGCCGAGGGTCATATTCGGGGGAGATGCAATAGTTGACGGTAATCAAGCATGCCCAGATGCACTCCGTTGCGTCGGCCCGCCGAGCCTTTGCCGTATCGATGGGCAAGGCGGTGCGCGACGGGAGCCGCCGCCTCGGGAAAGGGAACGGAAGCGCCTTCCCGGGTGCCGTGGCGCTGGCCATTGACCCTGGCATGCTGGCCGGTCTCGCCTCGGAGATCCCGCAGGGAGCGGTGCTGGTCACCGGGTCCAATGGCAAGGGCACCACGTGCCGGCTGCTGGCGGGGGTCATGCGCGCCGCCGGACTGCGCCCGATACTCAACCGCGAGGGCTCCAACCAGCTGTCCGGGCTCGCCACGACGATGGTGGCCAGCTCCGGGCGGCTCGGCCACCTGCCCGCCGACGACCGCGCGATTGGCCTGTTCGAGGTTGACGAGGGATCATTCCCCGGGATTGTCGGCCAGATCGGCAGGCCGCGCGCGCTGGTCTTCACCAACGTCTTTCGTGATCAGCTCGACCGGTACATGGAGCCGGCCTACCTGACGTCGATGCTCGAGCGGGCAATGCAGGCGCTGCCCGCCGATACAACGCTCGTGCTGAACGCCGATGACCCAAGGGTCGCGTACCTGGCCCCGGACATGGAGAACCCGAGACTGTTTTTCGGAATCGGTTACACCGGCCTTGCCAGGGACGGCGCCGATCCCACCTCGGATTTCCCGCGGTGCCCGCGCTGCGGCAGCGAACTTGCCTACCGGTGCGTCTTCTACGCCCATCTCGGCCATTGGTCGTGCCACCACTGCGGCCTGGCCCGGCCCGAGCCGCAGGTCAAGCTCACGAAGATCGAACTGCTCGGATCGGCTTCGTCGCGGGTCTGGGCCGCCACGCCGACGGCGGAGGTGCTGCTCGAGGTCCCGCTGCCCGGGCTCTACAACGCGTACAACGCGGCCGCGGCGATCGCCGCGGCCGCCGCGTGCCAGATGCCCGCCCGCGCGGTTCTCGCGATCGAGAGGGTGACGCCGAGCTCGCTGCGGATGGAGCGGATCAAGGTAACCGGCCATGACGTGTACCTGACCCTCGCGAAGAACGCCAACGGCTATACCGAGGTGCTGCGCGCCGTGCTCGCCGACGGGCGGCCCAGGCGGTTCATGCTCGGGCTGAACGACTTCGAGGGCAAGCAGCCGGACACGTCCTGGATCTGGGACGTGGACTTCGAGTCCGTGTGCGGGCTGATCCCGTCCCCTGTCGTCACGGGTAACCGCGCTTACGACCTCACCGTGCGGCTGAAGTACGCCGGGTGGCTCGGCGCCACCATCCAGACCACGCTCACGACCGAGCCTGACCCGGTCCGGGCGTTCCAGCGCGCGCTCGCGCGCACCCCGGCCGGTGAGCCGCTGTGGCTGGTGTCCACCTCGATCGTGCTGCAGCAGGTCCGGCGCTGGCTGCGGCAGCAGGGGTTCGTCAAGGAAGTGTGGCAAGAGCAGGATCAGCTCGCAGGAACGGTACAACGATGAAGATCACCGTCGGATGTCTGTATCCGGACATCATGTCCACCTACGGCGACCGCGGAAACGTCGCAACCATCCAGCGCCGGTGCGAGTGGCGCGGCATCGCGGTGGAGCTCGAGGAGCTCCGGCTCGGTGACCGGGTCGAGCCCGACGAACTCGACCTCATCATCATCGGCAGCGGCGGCGAGTCGCAGCAGCGGCTGATCGCCGCAGACCTGAACGAGGTCAAGGGATCCGGCATCCGCGAGGCGGTGCGTCAGGGTGCCGCGGCGCTGGCCGTGGGCAGCGGCTTCGAGCTGTTCGGGCGCTATTCGCGCCCGGGCGAAGGCGCCAAGCTGCCCGGGGCCGGGCTCTTCGACGCCTGGACGATCGGGCACCGCGCGATCCTGTCCGACCAGTACGACTCGCTCACCGAGGCCAGGGCGGACCGGGCCATGGGCGATCTGGTCGTGCGATGGCACGACCGGCTGCTCGTCGGCTTCGAGAATCACGGCGGCCGCACGTACCTGGGCCCAACCGCGACCCCGCTCGGGCAGGTGGTCAGCGGGGTGGGTAATGACGGAGGTGGAAGTGAGGGCGTGCAGCTCGGCAACGCGGTCGGCACGCACCTTCGCGGCCCGTGCCTGCCGCGAAACCCCGCGCTGGCGGACTTCCTGATCAGCGCCGCGCTGCGCCGCCGCCACGGTGACGTGGACCTGCCGCCGCTGGCGGACGACATCGAGCTCGCGGCCCGGGAGGTCGCGATGGAGCGCGCCAGGATGGCGTCGCCCGCCCGCCGCGGCCGCGTCATGCTGCGCATGCAGGCGTGGCGCGGCAGCCAGGCCGGTGCGCCGGCGGGAGGCCGGCGATGACCACGGCGGAACGCCACACGCGGCCAGGAGTCGAGGCCGAGCCGGAGCTCGCCGACCCGGAAGCGTCCGGGGTCACGGCCGGGCCGGAAGCGTCCGGGGTCACGGCCGGGCCGGAAGCGCCCGGGGTCACGGCCTCGCCCGATGCCGAGGACGGCGCGAGCCGCCCGGCCAGGCGCCGGACCAGCACGTTCCGGTCCAGCAGCGTCATGGCCGCCGGCACGCTGGCCTCGCGGTTCACCGGGTTCCTGCGCACGTTCGTGCTGCTCTACGCGCTCGGCACCAAGGATCTTGGTGACGCGTACAACGTCGCCAACTCGGTGCCCAACGCGGTGTACAACCTGGCAGTCGGCGGGATCCTGACCGCGGTCGTGGTGCCGCTGCTGGTGCACGCGGCCAAGCGCAACCACGACGGAGGCGAGGCCTATGACCAGCGGATGTTCACCCTGGGCGTGCTCGCGCTCGGCATCATCACCGCGATCGCGACGGCCGCGGCGGTGCCCATCACCGCCGTCTACGGGCACGGCATAACGAACCCGGCCACGTACCACCTGACCGTGATCTTCTCGTACTTCTTCCTGCCGCAGATCTTCTTCTACGGGGTCGGCTCGCTGGCCGGCGCGATCCTGAACGCCCGCGGCAGCTTCGCCGCGCCGATGTGGACGCCGATCATCAACAACGTCGTCGTGATCGGCGTCGGCATCGCGTTCGTGGCCATCGTGGGCCTGAACAGCAC
>JASHQP010000256.1 GCA_030039095.1 Streptosporangiaceae bacterium | reverse complement strand
GGCTCGGCGCCGGCCGCGAGCAGCGGCCGGCACACCTGGTCGGTGCCGGCCATGACCGCCTTGCGCAGGAAGTCGGCGCGCAGGTCGTGCAGTTCGCTGACGGCCTCGCCATCGAACGACTGCACGAAACCGGACTGCGCCGCCACCCCGCCGTTGATCGCGTCCGAGGCGAAGTGGTCCTCGAGCACGACCTGTGTTGTCCGCACGCCGGGCACCGCGCTGACGGCGTCGTACGCGTCGGCCACCATGAGGAACGCGAAGTTGGGCGCGCAGAAGTACGTCGGCAGCCGCAGCCGGACCTCGGCGTCCCCGCCGGGCGAGACGGCGGCTGAGGTCACGAAGCCGAGCGAGGTGATCGGCTCGTCCAGCTCCGGATCCCGCACGGTTTCCAGCGCGGCCAGCAGGCGGCTGGCGTCCGTCGTAACGGTCGCAGTCATCCCCTTACTCGACCGGGGCGGCGTCGTCCTGGGCGGCCGGCGCACCTGCTTCGGCGGGCAGCCGAAGTTCCTCGGGTACGTCGATGTCATACAGTCGCGCCGCGTTCAGGCCCAGAATCTTCTTTTTCCCGGCGGTGCCGAGCTTCGGGTAGTCGGAGTACTCCTCAGACGAAGGCATCTCCCAGTCGACGAAGCCCTCGATCTGCCACTTGGGCTCCCAGATGGCGTAGTCGCTGCCGAAGGTCATCTTGTCCTCGCCGACCCAGAACAGCAGCTCGCCCATGACCTTGGCGAAGAACTTCGGCCGGGCGTACATGAGCCCGCCGATGACCACGGACAGGCCCGCGTACACGTTCGGCTCCTGCGTCGCCATGAAGCAGAAGTCCTCGATCCGCGGCAGGCCCACGTGCTCGACGATGAAGTTGAGCCCCTGGAAGTCGGTCGCGGCGTGGTCGACGTCCGACACGTCGAACGCGTCCTTGTCCAGCGGCCAGATCGTCGGGCCCTTGTGCACGTGGACGTTCTTGATGCCGAGCTCCTGGGCGGCCTCGAGGAAGCGGTAGGCCGCGGGGTCGCTCAGCTTGTAGCCGCGCGATCCGTTGTTCCACTCGGCGGTGTAGAGCTTGACGCCCTTGGACCCGTAACGGGCGACGTTCTCCCGGAGGGCCTTCAGGCCCTCGTCGCCATTCCTGGGGTCGAAACGGGTGTTGTAGATGAACTTGCCCGGGTGCTTCTCCCCCATGGTGTTGTTGCGCTCGCTGGTGTTGAAGCCCTCCTTGTACCACTCGAGCAAATAGGTGGGCTGGAAGATCGCCACGTCGACGTGGCCGTCCTCGAAGACGTCCTTCATGAGGTCGTCCTCGGAGTACTTCTGGAAGTGCTCGATCGTCCAGTGCGTCTCCGGCGGGCCGAGCCCCTGGTAGGCGTGGAAGCACTCGATCCAGCCCTTGGCGTACTGCTCCGCACCCTCGACCCAGTTGTCAGGAGCGGCGTTCCAGTAATGCATGTGGCTGTCGACTATGAAGTACTTCTCGCCGTCCTTCTGATACACATTTCCTCCTCTTCAACGGGCCAAATGTGCAGGTTCGGGCGTGCAGCCCCACGACGGCGGTGCCCAGGAGCTGCTACTTACAGCACAGCCCCTGGGCACCGCCGTCGTCTAGGCCTGGCGGGCTGTCAGATCGAATCCGATGTAGTCCGCCGCGTCCTCCGGGTTGGCGAACATGATCGTCCGGTCGTCCTCGTGGATCATGCGGCCGTAGTGGGTGGACATGTTCTCCTCGAACTCGGCAGCGTCGAAGAAGCCGGGCTCCTCGCCGAGGGCCTCGGAGATCTCGTCGTAATCGACCACCATCGTCCCGGTGGCGTCGACCCGGATCATCGACGGCAGGTAGCGCACGGTCACGTTCGGCTTGCCGCTCATGACCTGTGCCACCACGACGCCGACCTGGTTGTTCATCAGCGTGAAGCCGCACTGGTTGGACGCCGTGTTGTCGGATTTGAACGGGCTTTCCGCTGTCTTGAACGTGGTCACTGGGCCAGCTCCTTCGGCGTGTCGAGGGACAAGTCGGTCACGATTCCGCCGAAGCGGCTCTTGGCCGCGTCCAGTCCGTCCTCGAACCGCGGCGGCTTCGCGTCCGGCTGGGACCACAGCGGCTGCAGCGCCCGGGCCGCTGCGAGCGCCCGGGGCACCCAGGTCGACAGCCACTGCTGCATGATCGCCTTGTTGTGGTCGGCGAACTCGCGGTCGGCGGTGAGCAGCTCGAACATCGCCCGGGTGTAGCGCAGGTCCCGCTCGGCGAAGTCGTACTCGGCCGCCCCGACGATCGTCGGCGTCACGAAGTCGCCGTTGCGCGGCGCAGCGTGCTGCACCAGGTGGCTGCGGAACAGCTCGCCGACCAGCGGCTCGAAGACCACGTTCGAAGCGAAGATCGCCTCGCACCAGTCGTCGATCGCGGTGAGCTGCTCGGCGGTCTCGCGCACGCCCTGCCAGGCCGGGTCGCTGTTCCAGGTCTCGACGTGCGCGGCGCCGTCGAAGTCGGCGATCTCCTCGCTCAGCGTGAGGTTGTACAGCGCCAGGTCCTGAGCGGCGCGGATCCGGTGCATGCTGTTCACCGAGATCGCGTTGTTGTGCATGTTCGTCGGCGCCCGCCGGTTGGCGTTGGCGTAGAGGTACAGTCCGAGCCCGTGGTCCACGTGCATCCAGGCGCCGACGTTGCGCTCGACAAAGCGGACCCAGTTCCGGTTCCACTGGTCGAAGGCCTTGCTCTCGCGTGCGTTGTCCACGTTCTGGTTGACCTGGCGCACGACGTTGGCGTTGTAGCGGTAGAGCGTGAGCTCCCACTCCTCGTTCGGGTCGCGGAACAGGTGCCAGCCGTGAGCGGGCCAGTCATAGCCCTTGCCGCCCGAGCCCGGGTAGCGCTCCGGCTCCGGCCGGTCCGAGCCCCACGCCTTGAGCACCGTCCAGTCCAGCGGGTAGCCGCCACGCCCGTCGGAGAACCCGTAGAGCCAGCCCTGGGAGAGGTAGTGCCGCGGGTCCGGCTGGACCTCAACGGTCACGTCCTCGTAGTGGCTCTGCTTGCGCTTGGCCGGCGTGTAGTAGTTGAACCGGCGTGCGTTCGAGTCGGGGAACTGTCTGGCCCCGGCTTCGGCGTCGGTAAAGACCGGCTTCGGTAGGCTGCGTTCTGAAGTGCTCATGGTCGTCCTTCACCCTCGTCCGAGTCGCCTGTCGTGGTGAACTTGTCGTAGTAGATGCGTTTTTCCTCCACCCCCAGGGTGCTCAGCAGCGGCATCGCCGCCTCGACCATCGGCGGCGGCCCGCAGATGTAGGCGTGCGCCCCGCTCAGGTTCTGCTCACGGCGTTTCACGACGTCGGTGATCAGGCCGGTCTCGCCGTCCCACGCGTCGTCACCGGATGGCTCGGACAGCGCGGGCACGTACCGGAAGCCGGGCAGGGTCTGCTCCAGTGCGCGCAGCTCTTCTTCGAAGCACAGGTCCCTTCGGCTCCGCGCGCCGTAGTAGTACGTCGCGTTGCGTTCAATGCCCTTTTCCGCCATCGAGCGCAGCAGCGACAGAATCGGCGCCATCCCCGCACCGCCACCGACGAAGACGAGATCGGACTCATAGCCCTCGCGCAGCGTGAACACGCCGAACGGGCCGGTGACGTCGAGCCGGTCGCCTACGGCCAGTTCGGCGTCGAGGAAGTGCGAGAACAGCCCGTCCGGGTAGACCTTGATGACGAACTCGAGCTGCCCGCTCTGGATGCTCGAGGTGTTCGCCATCGAGAACGACCGGGTGGCGTCCGTGCCGGGGACCGCGATGTCCACGTACTGGCCGGGGAAGAACCTCAGCTCGGCGGGCTCCACCAGGCGCAGCACCAGGTGCCGCATGTCGTGCGTGACCGGGTCATTGGCAACGACCTCGGTCACGGCCTGCTGGATCGGCAGACCAGACCTGATCATGTCCTCGTCGTAGTTGAGCAACTCGATCGTCAGGTCCTCGTACGCGTGCGCCCGGCACAGCAGCGTGAAGCCCTCCTCCCGCTCGTAGTCGGGCAGCGCGAACGTGGAGTAACGGTCCAGCTCGAGGTCATCCCCGTCGAGCACGAACGACTTGCAGGAGGAACACTGGCCCTCCTTGCAGCCGTGCATGAGCATGATCCCCTGCTCGGCCGCGGCACGCAGGATCGTCTGGTCCTCGTCGACCTCGATCTCGATACCGACCGGCTCGAACCGGACCACATGCTTGTCGGCCATGGCCCCCTCACGGGCTTCGCGTCATGCCCCGCCACCTGCTGCACGCGGCGGGAACGGCGGGATTGGTGCAGGAAGGGGCCGCGAGCCGGCCACTGGGCTCCCGGCCCCGTTCCTGCTTGCTCTGTCGGCTGTCGGATCGCTGCCCGGCGGCTCAGTCCTCCGCTGGCGCGAAGCGGCCTGCAGGGCCGCCGCGGATGTAGTTGGCGTGGAACGCTTCCCGCTCCTCCGCCGTCATCGCGTTCAGCAGCACGTTCGGGCTCTGCACCTCGGGCATCCGGCGCAGGTGGTCGAGCGTCCACAGCTTCTTCGGGTCGTCCAGGTCCAGGTGCGGCTGCGCGACCATGGTCTTGCCGTCGTCACGCACGTAACCCATGTCGGACACGACGTCGGCCCAGTTCCAGCCGTGGTAGAGGGTCTCCCACTCGCGGTGGCCGATGAGCTGGCCCATGTTCGGGGTCTCCCGGCCCTGGTAGGTGGGACGGAACGCGACCTCGTCGGTCCACTGGCATTCCTTGTGGCAGTACGTCCGCCACTGCCCGTCGACCTCGGCCATGGTCATGTCCTCGCGGACCAGGCACGGCACCATGCAGGTCCAGCAGCGGTGCGGGTAGTTGTAGTCGACGTCCTCGGCGACGATCGGGTGGTGCCCGTTCGGCCTCGACAGCCGGTTGTAGTTCTCCCACCACTTGCCGTACCGGTCATACCAGCCCGGGTACTTGTACTCGAACCACTCGAAGTCCTTGTCGGTCATCGGGTCGATCCGCCAGTAGTTCGCCAGCCAGCCGGTGGCGAAGAACTGGGCTACCTCGTGCACGTAGCCCTTGTTCCAGATCTGGTTCCACGCCTCTTCGATGAGGTCGTGGGGGATCACCAGGCCGTACTTCTCCAGCGGCACCAGGTAGCTGCGGTAGTAGTCGTCATAGATCCACCGCCGCCACATCTCCGCGTAGGACTCGCGGTCCTTGCGGCGGTCCTTGGTGCCGTACTCGATGAACGTGCCGATCGCCGCGTCGACCACGCGGTGGTTGTTCCACCACGCGTACCGCAGGTCGCGCTCGAGCAGCTGGTGGTTGCTCTCGTCTGCCAGCGCCATCAGCAGCGTGGCGTACCCGTTGCTGATGTGCCGCGACTCGTCGGACTGCACCGAGTGGAACACCGTCGGCAGCAGGTAGTCGCCGTTGGCCGCCGCCTCGGCCGGCATGGCCACGAACAGCGTGTTGGTGAACGCCGTCTCGGCCACGATCGTCAGGTAGATGCTCGCCGCCGTGATCGCGTCACCGGTGATGAACCCCTCGGCGAACTGCCGGCCGATCGTCCCGCAGTAGTCGTTCTGGAAGTTGCGCAGGCTCGAGTTGAAGCCCGCCGGGTCGATGTAGTTGTTCATGTACAGGCGCTTGAGGTTCTGCTGGATCGTCGAGTGCCTGACCTCGTCGATCATCTGGATCGCCTGGCCGTTGTGCAGTTCCGGGTTGGGCACCGTGCGGAACAGCAGCGGCATGGCGCGCGCCGCGGAGATCTCGGGCAGGGGGATGATCGACAGGAACAGCTTCTGCCACTCCAGCCACCGCTCCTGGACCTGCCGGAACATGTTGCCGCGGATCGCGCCGTCCGAGGCGCCGTAGACGCGGTGGTCCTTCTCCTCCTGCATCGGGAAGTACGACCGCAGGACCTGCTTGAGCGGGTCCTTCTTCTGCGCCTTCCGGAACGTGTAGTCGGTTCCGTACTGCGACACTGGCTCGTGGTAGAGCGGCTCCCAGGCGAGTTCCTGGATCTTCTGGTGGGCCTTTGCCACGCTCTGGCGACTCATGGTCACCCCTTCCTGCACTCGGGCCGGCTGAGACAGCCTGCCTGCCTCCGTGATCGTGTCCGCTGGCGGCGCCGCCGCAGCGCGCTAGCGGGCGCACAAGCTCTGCACGGCCGAACACTGCCGGTGACCTGCATCACACCTCGGGCCAGGCCGTCTGTGGTTCTCAACATGAGACAGGTGGCGGCCAGCGGCGCAGCGAAACGCGCGTCAGCCGTCCCCGAACATCGCGTTGCGGATCTCGGCGAGCTGATCCCGGACGTCGCGGGAGACCTGCATGTTCCCTTCGGCGGCCGGCTCGATGCCGAGCGACCGGAGCAGTTCCGCGGCGGGCGCGCCCGGGTCGCCCGCCTCCCCGAGGACGGGATGCAGGCCCTGATCAGCCAGATGGTGGAACACGAGATTGACGATGCTCCACGGATTGAAGGTCTCGCGGGTTGGTTCGTCCCGTCGGTCCATGGGGTACCTCCTACCCGAGACCGTTGGAGGTGGCCGCGAATTCGCGGTCTCAACTTGAGACACCTGTGCGTTACGGCGTTGTTACGTTGTACGTAGGACGCACACCCCGGACGACCCCCGCTCGGGCCGAGTCCGCCGCCCGCGAGAGCACCCGGGAGGCAGGAGGGCCATGACGCCTGCAGCAGCGCGCCCGCCGGCCCTGGCCGATGGCGAACGGCTGGCCGAGACCCGTGAGCGATTCCTCACCGCCGAGGCCGTCGACCCCAACCGGGTGCGGGACACGATCCTGGCCTCGTGGTGGCGCTCGCGCCGATGGAACGTGGCGGCCGACCGCATCGACTTGACCTACCTGGGCGACCCCGACCTGGACACCCCGCTGACCCGCAGCGCCCTGCCGGTTCTGCAGCACCTGCGCGAGCACCTGGAGGGTCAGCCGATCAGCGTCATCCTCACCGACGCGGCCGGGGTAGTGCTGACCCGGCTGGTGGCCGACAACGATCTCGACCGGCACCTCGACAGCGTGAAGCTGGCTCCCGGGTTCAGCTACGCCGAGGAGTCCGTTGGCACCAACGGCATCGGCACGGCGCTGGAGGGCGGCCGCCCGATGCACGTGTTCGGCCACGAGCACTACGCCGAGAACCTGGAGGACCTCGCCTGCGCCGGGGTCCCGATCCGGCACCCCATCTCCGGCAAGACGCTCGGCGCCGTCGACCTGACCTGCTGGCGCAAGGACGCCGATCCGCTGCTGATCACCCTGGCCAAGACCACGGCCGACCAGATCACCCAGGCACTGCTCACCGACAGCAACGCGCGGGAGTTCGAGCTGCTGCAGGAGTACCTGCGCGCGTGCCGGCACAGCGCCGGGATCGTGCTGGCGCTCAACCACGACGTGGTGATGATGAACGAGTATGCGCGGCAGGCGCTCGATCCCGGCGACCAGGCGGTGCTGCTCGGCCAGGCCACCGAGGCGCTGGCCAGCCGCCACTCAGCCGCGGTCGAGCTCGAGCTGCCAACGGGGTCACGTGCGCGGATGTACTGCAGGCCGCTGCACGGTGACGACCGGCTGGCCGGCGGCGTCGTGCACGTGAAGCTCGTCGAGTCGGGCAGCAGGCCGGTGGCTCCTGCCGGGTCGCAGGCCCGCATGATCCTTCCCGGGCTGGTCGGCTCCGGCACGCTGTGGCTGCGCGGATGCCACCAGGTGGAAAAGGTCTACGACTCCGGCGAGTGGCTTGCCATCGAGGGCGAGCCGGGGATCGGCAAGCTGGCCGTCGTCCGTGCTGTCCACCAGCGCCGGAACCCGGCCGGCCGGTTCCACGTCCTTGACGCCGCCGACGCCGCCGGCCAGGACTGGCATGTCACCGCCCGCAGCGAACTGCTGACCGGCGCTGGCTGCCTGGTCATCAGGCACATCGACCGGCTGGGCCCGAAGCGCCTGCACGCCCTGTCGGCCGCGCTGCAGGAAACCCGCACCGCGCGCCGGCAAGACGAGCTCTGGGTGGTGGTGACCCTGGCCCACGGCCCGGCCAGGGGCGACCTGGCCGGATTGCTCCGGTTCTTCCCGAGCAGCGTGGAGCTGCCGCCGCTGCGGCATCACATCGAGGACCTGCACGACCTGGTGCCGTTCCTGCTCGCGAAGCTCAACCAGCATCCCCGGCTGACGTGCTCGCCCGAGGCGATGCAGATCCTGATGCGGTCGAGCTGGCCGGGCAACACCGAGCAGCTGTGGCAGGTGCTCAGGCGCGTCGTCCAGCACCGGCGCACGGGGACGATCCGCGCGGCCGACCTGCCGCCGGAGTGCTGGACGGTCAGCCGCCGGCTGCTCAGCCCGCTGGAGTCGATGGAGCGCGACGCGATCGTGCAGAGCCTGCTCGACTCCGGCGGCAACAAGGTCAAGGCGGCCCAGTCGCTCGGCATGTCGCGAGCGACGATCTACCGGAAGATCCACGAGTACGGCATCGTCACCCCGTCCGGCTGATCCTCCCCTCGCAACCCGTCCGGTTCCTCGCAACCCCGTCCGGTCCCTCGCAACCCCGTCCGGTCCCTCGCAACCCCCGTCCGGCTGACCGCGCCAGGGACGCCTTCGTGCGCGATCTTCTCCCTCACCAACGTCGCCAACCAAGGGGAATCGGGCAACCTAAAGTCCTGTGTGAGGACTCCCGAAACCCGGAAGCGTCCCAAACCGGTCCGCCAGGTAGGCCTCAAAGTACTGCAAATAACGCATTTAGGGCGACATCTGTCCGCCGATCCCGCCCGGCCATTGGTGTCAAAGTGCCGGCGCTGTCGCTAGAACGACAGCGGCGCGCCGGCGCTGCTGCACCGGCAGCGCGCGCGGTTCAGGTCACGGGGCCGGCCGAAAGGCGGGTCATCTCGTCGGCGGTGAGCCGGAGCCCGGCCGCCGCCACGTTGACAGCCAGGTGATCGGGATCGCCGGTGCCCGGTATGACCAGGACGTGCGGCCCGCGCTGCAGCGCCCAGGCCAGACGGACCTGCGCTGGCGCCGCCTCGTGTGCTTCCGCGACGGCCAGCACGTCGGCGTTCTCGGTGCCGGTGACCCCGGCGCCCCCGCCTTTGCCGGCGATCGTGAAGTAGGGCACGAACGCGACGCCTGCCCGCCCGCAGGCGTCCACGAATTCATGTTCGCCGGCCTGCTGCTCGGTGGTGCCCCCGCCGATGCCGTAGCGATTCTGCACGCAGACCACTGGTGCGACAGACTGAGCCTCCGCGAGCAGATCCGGCGTCACGCCGGCGACGCCCAGGTGCCGGATCATCCCCGCCTGCTGCAGTTCGGAGAGCGCGCCGACGTGCTCGGCGATCGACGTCTGGCCCCGCATCACGCGCAGGTTGACCACGTCGAGGTGATCGCGCCCTAGCTGGCGCAGGTTCTCCTCGACCTGGCCGCGAAGCTGGTCCGGCCTGGCCCGGTTGGTCCACTCCCCCCACGGATCCCGGCCCGGCCCGACCTTGGTGACAATGACCAGGTCGTCCGGGTACGGCGCGAGCGCCGAGTTGATCAGCTCGTTGGCGGACCGCAGCGGGGAGAAATAGAACGCGGCGGTGTCGATGTGATTGACGCCGAGCTCGACCGCGCGGCGCAGCACGGCGATGGCCTGGCCGCGGTCGCGTGGCACGGCATCCGGCACCAGCGCCCGCCCGGTCTGCGGCAGGCGCATCGAGCCGAACCCGAGCCGGTTTACCACCAGGTCGCCGAGCTTCCAGGTTCCCGCGTCCGCGGCAGTAACCTGCCTCGGGCCCATAAACAATCCCTTCCCTGCAATGCGCGTGAATAGCTGCCTGGTGCAGAATGCACTCTCGGATTAACTACGTCAAACAGGGGATTTTAAACAGAAACCATGTTATAATTAATCACAATTGAGCGGCACGGCAATGCGGGTGCGCGGAAGCTGGCGCACCCGATGGTGGCGCGCCGGGGTGGTGTGGTGGGCGGTTTTCAACGTGCTGGTCACGATCGCGGCGATCAGCCTTGGGATCTCCGGTGACTGGGCCAACTTCTCCGAATTCGGCATCGGCGCGATCCTGTCGTGGATCGGGTCCGACCGGTGGGCCGATCTCGCGGTCGCCACCTGGAGCGTGGAGTGGAATTACGGCCCGCAGTGGGAAGGCCTGCTGCTCGAGGCGTACGGGATCGCCCCGGACCCGGACCGGTCCAGCTACTACCGCCTGCTCTGGGACCTGGGGCCCTGACCGCCCGGTGATCTGCTACTGACCGTCGCCTTGACCGGCTCCGCGGGCGATCAGGGTGCTCAGCATGCTGGCGATCTGCTCTTGGCCCGCCGCGGCGGCGTCCAGCTTGCCGCGCACCTCGGCGAAGCCACCGGCGACCTCAGACCTGAAGTTGCCGACGTTTGATCTGAGGTCGGCGAGGTCTTCTCGCATGGCGTTCAGCACCCGATTGTTCTGCTCCCGGAACTCCCGGCCTTCCCGCCGTATCTCGGTCACGTCGCGATCCGCGCCGCCGGCCAGCACGCGGGCGGCCGCGGCGTCCTGCTGGTTGCGGCGCACTCGTTCGTCCAGCTCGCGCACGTATTCCTCCAGCGCGGCAACGCGAGCCTCGAGATCGGGTGGCTGCGCCATAATCGGCAGCATACCGACCGGAGGGCGCCGCGGCTGACCGGTTTCCGGCGGGGTCAGGCGTCCTGCACGGACACGGGCGTGGTCAGCACCCGATCCGGGCCCACCGCTCGTTCCGGCCCGTGCAGCAGCAGGCGGCCGGTGAGCCTGAGGTCGGCCGACGACGCTCCCACCTCGACCTCGATCACACCCGGTTCCACGATCCGGGTGCCCGACCGGCCGTGGAAGGAGGTCCGGTCCGCGTGCAGGCGGAACGTTACGCGGCGGGCTTGCCCCGGCTCCAGCGCCACCCTGGCGAAGCCCGCCAGGAACCGGATCGGCCGCACCACCTGGGCGACCGGGTCGCGCAGGTAAAGCTGCACGGTCTCGGCGCCGGCCACCGCGCCGGTGTTCCGCACGGTGCAGTTGATGTCGGCCGTCCCGTCGGTGGTGATCCGCGCGAAGCAGGCCCCGGGCGAAGCGGCCAGTGGCCCTGGCGGGGCGGACGGGGCGGACGGGGCGGACGGGAGGGGCTGCGGATCGGAGGGCCCGATCGACAGGTCCGCGTACTCGAACGTCGTGTACGACAGGCCGTGCCCGAACGGGAACAGCGGCGTGGGGTCGACCGTGCTCACATCGGTGCGCCCGGCGAGCGGGGCGCGCAGGTACGTCGAGGGCTGCCCGGCGTGGGCCGATGGCATCTCGATCGGAAGTTTGCCGCTCGGCACCACCCGGCCGGAGAGCACCCCGGCAATCGCGCCGGCACCCTCTTCTCCGGGGAAGAAGGCGTGGACCGCCGCTGCCAGCCGCCCCGCGACGTCGCCGAGCGCGTACGGGCGCCCGGTGACGGCGACCAGCACCACCGGCCGGCCGGTCTCGACCAGCGCCTCGACCAGGTCCTGCTGCGCGCCAGGCAGACGCAGATCCGCGGCGTCGCAGCCCTCGCCCGAGGTGCCACGGCCGAACAGCCCGGCCACGTCGCCGACCACGGCTATGACCACGTCGGCGTCGCGTGCGCAGGCGACGGCGGCCGGTATGCCCGACCGGTCGCCCGACCGCACGTCGCAGCCCTGCGCGTGGCTGATGCGGGCGGCGGGGAACTCCGCGCGCAGCGCGCTGAGGAGCGACACGGTCTCGATCCCGGCCGGCAGGTCGGGGTGCCGCACGCCGACGTGCCGGGGGAACGTGTAGCAGCCGAAGAACGCCAGCGGGTCGTCGGCCAGCGGGCCAGCCACCGCGAGCCGGTCCGCTGCACCGACTGGCAGCGCCTGCCGGCTGTTGGCCAGCAGCACGATGGATTCCTCGGCGAGCTGCCGGGCCAGCCTGCGGTGGCCGGGCGGGTCCAGGTCGATGTCGGCCCGGTCGCGCCCGCCGGCCCCGTCCTCGCCCGCCGCACCG